>JBCDHK010000030.1:0-18173 GCA_038750185.1 Pseudomonadota bacterium | reverse complement strand
TATCGATACGCTGCAGGGCGTTGCCGTCACGACACTCTCGCGCGATGAGCAGTTTGCCTATTGGGTCAATCTATACAACGCCGCCACCATTGCGCTGATCCTGGACAACTACCCGTTGGAGAGTATTCGCGACATCGGCTCGGGGTTGTTCGAGAACGGCCCCTGGGACCGCGCCGTCGCCACCATCGAGGGCCGCACGCTGACCCTCAACGACATCGAGCACGGCATCTTACGCCCGGTCTGGAACGAGCCGCGCCTGCATTATGCGGTCAACTGTGCCGCGCTTGGCTGCCCCAGCTTGGAGGCGCGCCCTTGGACGGCAGCGGGCCTCGATGCGCGGCTCTCGGCGGCCGAGGCGTCGTTTATCGCCGATCCGCGCGGGGTGCGCTTGGAGGGCGGCGAGCTGGTGCTCTCCAAGATCTGGCTCTGGTTTCGCGAGGATTTTGCGCCTGAGGAAGCCGGCGTCTTGGCGCGTCTCAGTGCCCGTGCTGAGGGCCGTGCTGCCCAGGCGCTGTCCGGGCGCACCTCGGTTGATCGCTACGACTACGACTGGTCGCTCAACGATACGCGCTAAAGGACGGGCAGGGCAGGGCGCTTGTCGCCGGGCCTCAGAACAGGGCCCGGCGCAACAGATTGAGCCCCGCCAGGCACAAGATCACCAGCGTGATGCGGCGAAAGCGCTCGGGGTTCATCCGGTCTTGCAGCCGCACGCCGAGCGCCATCCCAAGCAGCACCGGCGCACACATCAGCGCCGAGGCCGAGAGTATGGTGGCGTCGAGCAGCCCTGAGCCCAGGTGGGCGGCAATCAGCATCACCGAGCCGACCAGAAACGCCATACCCTGGGCACGGACTTGGGCGGTCTTTTCCGTGCCGAGCGCAATCAGGAAAAACAGCACCGGCGGCCCCCAAACCCCGGCCAAGCCGCCGCAGATGCCAGCGACGATACCAGTCAGGATCTCCAGGCGTTGGCGGGCGAGGGCGCCGTCGGGCGCGCGCGGGCGCCAGCCGGCGAGTTGTACGCCAGCCGCTGTCGAGACCAGGATGCCGAGCACCAGAAACAACGCCTCGGACGAGACCAGCGGCACCGCTTGGGCGACGATCGCAATCAGCACCCCCATGATCAGATTGAGCCGCCAAAAGCGGCGCCCGGTGGCGATGGCAGGCGCCAGGCCCTGGCGGAAGGTCTGCCAGAGGTTGGATAGAAATACCGGCAGCACGATCAGCGCCACCGTCTCCTGCGCGCTCAGCAGCGAGCCCACGCCCGCCACTGCGATCATGGGCAGCGCAAAACCGACCGCCCCCTTGATTACACCGCCCAGCGCCATGATGATGGCACAAGCCAGCAGCAGTCCGGGAGAGTAGGTGGCGAACGGAGAGATCAGGTCCAACGGCGGGCCTCGCGATAAGGGCGTGTCCTTCGATAGCGCAGCCGCTGGGGCGAAGGAAAGCTCGCAAGGAAGTTTTCACCGCAAGGTGGAAGGCGACACTTTATTGCGCATTCGTATTGACTGCCACCGGCCGCCACGCTACCCCGTCGTGCAAGCGCAGCATGGCTGCCGCACTGCAACAACGCTCGATTCGAGGAGACGACCGCGATGAACGTCGAAACCGGCTTCACCAAGGCGCCCGCCTTCCCAGATAGCGCGACCCTGCTCGGCCTGACCGGCCCTGCCGTCGAGGCTGCCGACACCCTGCTCGCCACCGCGCGCACGCGCTTGGCTGGGCGGGTGCGCTCGGCTTCGGGCCGCGTCTCGGGGCGCATGCTCGATGCTGAGCAGACCGCAGGCCACGCCCTCGCCTGGCTTGCCACCTATGTCGAGAGCCTGCGTCAGATGCACGCCTGGGGCCAGCGCCTTGCCGCTGAGGAGCGCCTTGGCGAGATCGAGCGCCTGATCCTGCAGATCGGCTTTGGTGAGTATCTCTCGCAGATCCAGGGCGGTCTGCCCATGAGCCAGGGCGAGATGGTGCGCCCGCAAGACCTGGGCCTCACCCAAGACGACTGCCGTGTGCTGGCTATCGCCGAAGTGCGCGAGTTGACCGAGACCGGCAACACCGACGCCGCGCGGCTGCGCCTTGTCGAGCTGATGGCCGCCGCCGAGGGCACGGCCACTTTTGGCGACTGCGGCCTCGACGAAGAGTTCGAGATGGTGCGCGAGCAGTTCCGCCGCTATGCGCTCGACCGCGTCGTCCCCGATGCCCATGAGTGGCATCTCAAGGACGAACTGATCCCCGACGAGATCATTGCCGAGATGGCCGAGATGGGTGTCTTCGGCCTGACCATCCCCGAGGAATACGGCGGCTTTGGCATGGGCAAGACCGCGATGTGCGTGGTCTCTGAGGAGCTGTCGCGCGGCTACATCGGGGTCGGCTCGCTCGGCACGCGCTCCGAGATCGCGGCGGAGTTGATCCTCTGCGGCGGCACCGAGGCACAAAAGCAGGATCTCCTGCCCAAGCTCGCCTCGGCCGAGATCCTGCCGACGGCGGTGTTCACCGAGCCCAACACCGGCTCCGATCTGGGCGCGCTCAAAACCCGCGCCGTGCGTGAGGGCGAGGACTGGGTGATCACCGGCAACAAGACCTGGATCACCCACGCAGCCCGCACCGATCTGATGACCGTGCTCGCGCGCACCGACCCCTCGACCGACAACTACGCCGGGCTCAGCATGTTTCTCGCGCCCAAGACCCGTGGCGACTGTGCCAATCCCTTTCCCGACCCGACGCTGGCCGGGGGCGAGATCGAGGTGCTCGGCTACCGCGGCATGAAGGAGTACACCCTGGCGCTCGATGGCCACCGGGTGAGCCGGGACGCGCTGCTTGGCGGTGAGGAGGGCAAGGGGTTCAAGCACCTCATGCAGACCTTCGAGTCTGCGCGTATCCAAACCGCAGCCCGTGCAGTGGGTGTGGCGCAAAACGCCCTCGATCTGGCGCTGCGCTATGCCCAGGAGCGCGAAGCCTTCGGCCAGCCGCTGCTCGCCTTCCCGCGCGTGGCGGCCAAGCTCGCCATGATGGCGGTCGAGATCATGATCGCGCGCCAGCTCACCTACTTCTCCGCACGCGAGAAGGACGAGGAGCGCCGGTGCGATCTGGAGGCGGGCATGGCCAAGTTGCTCGGCGCGCGGGTGGCGTGGTCGGCCGCGGACAACGCGCTGCAGATCCACGGCGGCAACGGTTTTGCGCTGGAGTACCCGGTCTCGCGCGTGCTATGCGATGCGCGCATCCTCAACATCTTCGAGGGCGCGGCAGAGATCCAAGCCCAGGTGATCGCGCGGCGGGTGCTGGAGAGCGCCTGACCAGAGAATGCCCGATCAGAGAATGCCTGAGTCGCATTCCTGAGGAATATGCAGCGGGTCCGGAAGTACGCCTTCCGGACCCGTTGTTTTTATGGTGAATTCCAAGGCTCGGTTTGCACTCAGCGCATAACAGCTATGCATGTGACCCGGTTACCATGTCGTAAATATGACGTTAGGTCTCTGCCATCTCAGACGCACCCGAGCGTCAATCCCGTATGATCGATCGATGGAGGCATGTCGTTGGCTCTCGACATGGATATGACCGCGCTTACCGAAGAACAGGGGCGGCGCGCGCGTAAACTGTTTTCCGCCGTTGTGCTTGCGGCACTCGATGACGCCATTCTGGACGAAAGAAAGCATGGCACTGGTGTGTCGGGCATCGCCACCTGGGCGCGCTCCAAGGATGGGCGCATCGTGTTGCACTCCGCCGGGATCGACCCGAACGAGCGCACCATCAAAGGCATGATGGCTTTCGTCGAGCGCGGCATCAAGAGCACCGCCGCGTAAATACGCCGGCATTGCAGGCAAAGGCCCGCTGCCCTTCATGGGGTGGCGGGCCTTGCTTTTTACGGCTCGCGTGCTCTGTCGCGCACCAGATCCGAGAGCGTGGCCTTTTCCGGCGTGCCTTCGGCGCGCAGGCCCTGCTCGACCCCCTCGCGGTCGGCGGCGTTTTTGTTTTGGCTGAGCTTCCAGGTGCCGTCCAACCTGGCGATGGCGATCTCAAAACCGACCAGCCCGCGAAACTGGCGCTCGATGAACTCAGCCGGTGCATCCGAGACCGCCCAAGGCGCTGGGCGGTGGCTTTCGTGTTGGTCGGTGAGCGCGTGCAGATGGGCGAGCAGCCACTCTGCCTCGCGCACAAAGCGAAGCGTGCCGTGGGCGTGGACGACGACGTAATTCCACGTCGGTACCACTTTGCCATGTTCGCGCTTGGAGGCATACCACGACGGCGTGACATAGGTCTGCGGCCCCTGGAAGACCGCCAGCACGTCGATGGGTGCCTCACGCTCAGCGGTTTGGCGAAACAGCGGGTTGCCAGCGGCGAGGTGGCCGCGGAGCACGCCGTGTTGGCCGATCTCCGAATGCAGCACCAGCGGGACGTGATCGGCGCTCAGGGCGCCCGTGGCCGCCGAGATCACGGTGGCGAAGGCTTGCTCGCGCATCAGCGCATATAGGACATCGGTGTCGGTTTCGCGAAACACGGGCGGCTGGAACATGGGCGGCGTCTCTTGCTGGAGGTGGGCCATCAGATAGCCCAAGGCCGCTCACCCGCCAAGACAACCCTTGCGAAACGGCGTCATCTCCAGGAGTGCCTCGTTTTCGCGCGCCACCGCCTGGCGTTCGGCATCGAGATAGCGCGCCACCGCATCGCGCAGTCCGGGGTGGGTCAGGTGGTGGAGTGAATGCGTGGTTACCGGCGCATAACCGCGCGCCAGTTTGTGCCCGCCCTGTGCGCCGGCCTCGACGCGCTTCAGGCCGTGGGCGATGGCATAGTCGATGGCCTGATAGTAGCAGGTCTCGAAGTGCAGGCACGGGTGATCCTCAGTGCAGCCCCAGTAGCGCCCGTAAAGCGTCTCGCGCCCGATGAAGTTGAGTGCGCCTGCGATCCAGCGCCCGCCGCGTTGACACAGGATCAGTAGAATGTCCTCGCCGCGGCTCTCCTGGATGCGGTCGAAGAAATCACGGGTCAGGTAGGGCTGGCCCCATTTGCGCGCGCCGGTGTCTTGGTAGAAGCGCCAGAAGGCGCGCCAGTGCTCCTCGGTGATGTCGGGGCCGCTCAGCCAATGCACGCTGATGCCGCTCTCCAGCGCCTTCTCACGCTCTTTGCGCAGCGTCTTGCGCTTGCGCGAGGCCAGAGCGTCCAGGAAGTCCTCAAAGCGGGTGTAGCCGTCGTTCTCCCAGTGAAACTGTTGATCGGTGCGCTGGAGCAGGCCGAGGCTGGCGCCCAGGGCCCATTCCTCCTCGGTGCAGAAGGTGATGTGGAGCGAGGAGAGACCGTTGTCCTCGGCAAGCCCCGCGGCCGTGCGCACTAAGGCGGCGCGGATGGTCTCGGGCGCGAGTGCTGCATCGGGGCGCGCCAGCAAACGCGCGCCGGTGGCCGGGGTAAAGGGCACCGTGCATTGCAGTTTGGGGTAGTAGTCGCCGCCCGCGCGCTCAAACGCATGCGCCCAGGCATGGTCGAACACATACTCGCCCTGGCTGTGGCCCTTGAGATAGAGCGGCATGACACCGACCACCTCACCCAGATGGCGCGCGACCAGATGCTGGGGCGCCCAGCCGGTGCGCCGGGTAGCTGAGGCGCTGTCTTCGAGCGCCTTCAGGAACGCATGGGTGGTGAAGGGGTGGAGCGGGCGCCCGCCGTCTGCCGCCTCGGGCATGGCGCAGGCATCCCAGGCGGCGGCATCGAGATCGGCGATGCGCTCGTGCACGCTGATTTCCAGGTGCTCGGTTTGGGTGTGTTCGGCTGGGTTGGTGTCCATCATGGGCGCCCCTGCGCTGCCGCTCGGCTACGGCTGCGCGTTCGAGGGCGATCGCGCGAGAGGCCGTAGAAAATTGTCCTAGGGCGATTTCAGCAGTGGCCGGCGCCATGGGCCGACTTCGAGAAATCGCTCTAGGGCAAGGTGGCGGCGTGGGCGCAGGGGTCAAGGGTGCGAGAAGCTTACTCCTCGCGCCAGGCTTTGTTGATGTAGTCCATCATCGGGCGGACCAGGTAGTTGAGCGGTGTGCGCGCATCGGTGGTCACGAAGGCGTCCACGGGCATGCCCGCGATCAGTTCCTGGCCTTCCAGCTTGTCCAACTCGCCGGGCCGGAGATCGATGTTGATGCGGTAGAAGGTCTCGCCGGTGCGATCGTCGGTGAAGCTGTCGGGCGACTTCTTGGACACCTCACCTAGGAGGTTGGGCGTGGTGCGGGTGTTGAAGGCCGAGAACACCAGGCTTGCCTCCTGGCCGATGTAGATCGAGTCGATGCTGGCGCGGTCGATCTGGGCCTCGATCACCATGCCGGTGTCGATGGGCACCACATAGACGATCGGATCAGCCGGGCGGATCACCGATTTGAGCGCATGGATCTGCAGATCGTGGATGATGCCAGCGCGCGGCGCACGGATGTCGAGACGGTCGAGGCGCTCGCGCAACTGGATGCGGTTTTCCTTGAGCTCAAGCTCGCGAAACCCCAGTTCGCGCAACTCGGTGATGGCTTCTTCGATGCGGGTGTCGATCATGCGCAGCTTCTCGATCTCCAACTCGGAGATCTGGCCTTTGAGCTGGGCCTTTTGCGAGATGCGTTGGCCGAGCTGGCCTTCGAGGCGGGCTTTCTCGCGCTGGAGCGAGAGCACGCGATCCGCCCGCGCCAGGCCCTGCTCGCGCAGACGGATCTGGCCGACCAGTTCCTCGTCGATCAATTCGCTCTGGCGCGCGAGCGAGGCCATCTCGGCATCGACGCCCGCGACCTGCTCTTCGAGCTGGATCTGGCGCTCGCCCATCACCTCAAGCTCGCGCTTCATGGTGGTGTTGCGCGCGGCAAACAGATTGCGCTGGCCCTGGACCAAGGCGGCAACCTCGGGGTCGGTCTTGGCGCGCTCTAGCACTTCCTCGTCGAAGGTGATGGTATCGAAGCCGCTTTGCTCGGCAGTGAGGCGGCCGCGCCGGGCGATGATCTCGAACAACTGGCCCTCCAGAGCCGCCAGTTCAGAGCGCATCGAGGTGCCATCGAGGCGGATCAGCACTTCGCCGCCCTCGACGTATCGGCCCTCCTCGACCAGGATCTCGCCGACAACGCCGCCATCGGGGTGCTGGACCACTTGCTGATCGTCGGTGACGCGGACCTCGCCCGTGGCGATCACCGCACCCTGCAATTGGGCAGTGACGGCCCAGGTGCCAAAGCCCCCGACCAGCAACACGACGCAGACCAAGCCGAACACTATGTGATTGCGCGCGCCCCATTTGTCGGTGCGAGGGGGCTCGCCGGCGGGGCCTTGGATTTGCAGCGTCATGGCGTGTCTCCTTTGCTCGGGGCGGCGCCTTCTTTAGGGGGCGCGCTGGCAGTGGCGTCGATGGTGGTCTTGGCGGCATTGCCGGCTGGGCGCGGTGGCGGCGCCTTGGCGGCTGGAGCGGCGCCTGGCGGGGTGCCCCCGGGGCGCGCCAGCGTCGGCTGGCCTCCGGCTGGCCCTTGGCCTTTGGTCATGCCGGTGCTGGCTCCAACCCCGGCGCCCGCGCCCGCGGCAGGTGGGGCCGATTTGTCGCCCACCAGTTGCGGGTAGTTGCGCGTGCGCTTCTTGAGCACTTCATCGCGCGGGCCGAAGTCAACCTGGAGCCCCTTGTCGATCATCAACAAGAGATCGCAGGCGGCAATTGCCGAGGGGCGGTGGGCCATCACCACCACGGTCTTGCCGCGGGATTTGGCGTCGCGGATCGCCTCGACCAGCGCCTGCTCGCCCTGGGCGTCCAGGTTGGCGTTGGGCTCGTCCAGGATCAGGAGCGGTGGATCGCTGTAGAGGGCACGCGCAAGCGCCACGCGCTGGCGCTGGCCGCCCGAAAGGCGCCCGCCGCCATAGCCGATCTCGGTGTCATAGCCCTGGGGCAGTTGCAGCAGCATCTCATGCGCACCGGCACGCTGGGCCGCCTCGACCACCATCTGATCGTTGGGCTTGGGCGAGAGACGGGCGATGTTCTCGGCCACGGTGCCCGCGAAAAGCCCCACGTCCTGGCTGAGATAGCCGATGTGGCGGCCCAGTTCGTCGGTCGGCCATTGATCGAGCGCAGCGCCGTCGAGACGGACCTTGCCCGCGGCAGGGCGCCAGATGCCCGCCAACACCTTGGCCAGCGTCGACTTGCCCGCCCCCGAAGGACCGATCACGCCAAGCGCTTGTCCAGGCTCGATGGTAAACGAGATCCCGCGCAGCACCGGGACTTCTTCGCCCGGAGCCAGCACCGAGATCTTTTGCGCCTCGACAAAGCCCTTGGGCACGGGCAGGGCGGTCTTCCTGGGCTCGGGCGGGATCTTTTCGAGCGCCAAGGACAGCGTCTTCCAGCCGTTCATGCCGCGCTGGGCGGTGGCCCAATTGTTGATCGCCAGTTCGATCGGCGCCAAAGCGCGCCCCATCATGATCGAGCAAGCGATCATCATACCGGGGCTCAGTTCGCCTTGAATGACGAAGTAGCCGGCAAAGCCCAGCATCAGCGACTGCATGTACATGCGCAGTGCCTTGGTGGCCGAGGAGTAGGAGCCGGTGGTGTCGGAGGCAGCGATCTGGTTGTTCAGGGCTTTCTCGCGAAAGTGCGACCAGCGCGACATGGCGTTGTCGCGCATGCCCAGCCCTTGGATCACCTCGGCGTTTTGGCGCATGGCCTCGCCCATGTTGTCGGCTGCCATGGTGGCGCGGTTCGACTCGGTGTTGGGCTCGCGCGAGCGGATCTGGTTGAGCAGTGCCAGGGTGACGAGCACGATGCCACAGCCCACGGCGAAAAAGCCCAGCATGGGGTGGAACAGGAAAATGATCGCCAAAAACAACGGCGTCCAGGGCAGATCGAAGAAGGCAAAGGGCGCACTGCCGGAGAACAGACTGCGTAAACTGTCGAGATCGCGCGACAGCGAATTGGGCTTGGCGCGCTCGGCAGGCGAGATCGAGCGGCGCAACACCATGGTGAAGACGCGGCTGTCCAGAATGTCCTGGATGCGCGCACCAGCCCGGGCCAGAACGCGCGAGCGCGCATATTCGAGCAGCCCCATCATGATGAACAACCCGGTGATCAACACCACCAGCGCCACCAGCGTCTCGATCGAGCGGCTAGAGAGCACCCGGTCGTACATCTGCAGCATGAACAACGGGCTGGTCAGCATCAGCATGTTGACGAACATGCTGAACAGGCCGACGTTGGCGAAGTGCATCCGGCAACGTGCCAGGGCTTGGCGCAGTTCGGAAACGCCGTGTTCCTGTTTCATTGGGTCTTCCTCATCGAGTGGGCCGGGGGCTCGGGCTTGGCGGGGTGCGGTTGCTCTGCTGGCGTGTGATCGGGGTTAGTCTGATCTGGGGTAGTCGGGTTCGGGAGCGCTCAGTGTCGCATATGATGCGCATCCGGCGATCCCTGCCGATTAATGCCGGCGCTAGGTAAGTGTTCTCCAGCCTACCGAAGGTTTGCCCCATTGTCGCTTTTACGCGTTCATCGGCCTTTACCTGTGGTGGATTAATAGTGATGGAGAGCGACCGAAGCAAGCCAGGGGTCCGTTCAAGAGTGCGCGAGGGTGCGCTGGAGACACCCGTTTCATTTGAGCGCGGAGCGGGTAAAGAAAAAGCACGCAAATCAGCGCGGCCTGTCCGCTTGCATGGAAGGGGTGGTTTTGATGTCTCTGCAAAGAAGACGGTTTTTGGCAATGTGTGCGGCAGCGCCGGTGGCCATCGCGGCACGCTCGGCATGGGCGCTGGACGAGACTGAGGCCCGCGAGCACGTGCGTGCGACCGTCGACGAAGTGCTGGCCTTGGTGCGCGCACCGGGGGCGAGTTCGGCCAAAGCCGGCCAGTTTCGCGCCATTCTAGAACGCCGCGCTGCCATGCCCCAGATCGCGCGTTTTGCCGCGGGCGTGGCTTGGCGTGAGATGAACGAGCGCCAGCAGTCCGGCTATACCGATGCCTTCAGCCATTTCGTCTCGACGGTCTATGCCAAGCGCTTTCAGGAGTACTCGGGCGAGAAGATCGAGATCGGGCGCGTGCGTGATGCCGGCAGGCGTGGCCTGGTGGTCGAGAGCCGCGTCAATCAGCCCGGGGGTGGAGCGCCGATTGCGGTCGAGTGGCTGGTGAGCGACCGGCCTGGGCGGATCGTGGTCGCTGATATCGTCATCGAGGGGGTGTCGCTGCTGGTCACCCAGCGCGAGGAAATCGGCGCCATGCTCGATTCGCGCGGCGGTGATGTGGAGCGGCTGATCTCGGATCTGGCCGGCGCCTGAGCAACCCTTCAGGGCGGGGTGATGTCGCCCGGAGCGCGGCTCTCCAGATACTTCCAGATGCCGCTGGCGCGCATCACGTGCCGCCCGCCGGCGTGCAGCGTGCACTCCATGAACGACAGCATCCGCACGCGCCGGCTCTGGCGGGCCTCGACCAGCAGGGTCTGGCCCAGCTTGGCCGCCGCCAGGAAATGCGCATCGAGCGAGATGGTGGCGCAGGGGTGGTCATCGCCCGCCGCAAAAGTGCCCGCGCCCATGGCCACATCGACCAAGCTGAGCAGCACACCGCCATGGCAGACCCCGCCCACATTGATGTGGATGGCCCGGACCTCCAGCGCCGCCGCAAAGCGCGTTTGATCGCGCCGGGCAAAGCGGATCGGGCCGATGTGGGCGTTAAACCCATCGCCGCGGATGTCGCGCCAATCGAGGGCAGGGTCGAGGTCCATGCACGCCTCCGAGGTTACGCTTGGAGGCGGCATCGGCCAGGATGGTGGCCCTGTCAAGGGTAGGGCTGGGCTACACTGGGTTGTCCTGGGGTCAGCGCCGGCGTGCCAGCACCAGGCCCCCGAGCCCTGCGAGCAAGAGCGGCAGCGTCGCAGGCAGCGGGATCGGCGCAGGCCCGCCAGCCCCCACCGTGC
Organism: Pseudomonadota bacterium; assembly: GCA_038750185.1. Lineage (GTDB taxonomy): Bacteria > Pseudomonadota > Alphaproteobacteria > Rhodobacterales > Rhodobacteraceae > Thermohalobaculum. The sequence goes on along the minus strand of JBCDHK010000030.1, from coordinate 7,306 downwards.
CGCTCAGCACGACATTATCGAGGCCGACCAGTTCACCGCTGGTGTTTACGTCCGCGACCACTTCCAGGATAAAGCTGGTACCGTCGGGGATCACCGAGTTCAGGGTGTTGATACGCTGCAGCGGCTGGTTGCTGTCACTTGAGCCGTTGCCGTTGAAATCGGAGAAGTCATTGATCAAGCTGATCAGGCTGACGAAGGTCGCGCCGCCGTCGATGGAGTAGGCAGCCGAGAAGGTATCGGTGCTTTCAAAGTTGCCGACCTCGAAATAGTCGAAGCTGATGTTGAGATCGGTGGCGTTGGAGATATCGACCGGGGTCGTGCGCCAGGTGGCGGGCTCGTCGACGTCGCGCCATTGAAAGTGCTCGTTGCCGGCCAGATCGATAGTGGCGACGGGAAAGTTGACGAAATCGTTCTCGACGCGGGCATGGTCGTTGGCATCGAAGAGGCCTTGTGTGGCGGCGGCGGTGACCGTCCACTGGCCGTTGGGCGCGGTGAAGGTCGTGCCACCGGCAACCGGGCCGGTGAAGCCTTGCAGGAGCTGGCCGGTGAAGTCTTCCGAGTAGAGTGTGGCGGCATTGACCGTAAACGCAGCCGACGACAGTAGGGCAGCAGCGGTGAGCGACTTGAGCGGTGACATGGTTCCATCCTCACAGGAAACGACAACAAAAACACCGTAGCACAACGGGTGGGGCATGGCCTGTTAGATCGTTCTGCCCAGGTGGATTTTCTCTCATGCGGACCGTCTGCGGGAGCGGCTCAGCCTCCAGCGCACGGCCCCGTTCCGGCCAGCGCCGTGAAGGCGGCTGCAGCCAAACCCGCGCCACCGCGCCGTCCGCGCAAGGTGAGATAGGCCAGCCCCATGGGCGCGGCTGCCAAGGCGGCCTTGGCCTCTGCCGCATTGACCAACCCCGCCGGCAGCGCGATGACCGCCGCCGGGCGCCCCTCGCCGCGGCGCACGCGCGCCAGAAGATCGGCGAGCGCCAGCGCGTCAGTGCCGATCAGTGCGATGGCGCCGGTCTCGGGGCGCTTAGTGATGGTGTGCCGCTCCAGCGCTACCGCCAGCGCCGGACTGTCGCAGAAAACCGGTGCCCCCGCCGCCAAGGCTGCCTGGAGGCGCTCACCCAAGTCCGGTGACCACGCTAGGCGATTGGGCAGATCGACCATGCCTGAGGCCAGGATCAGCGCCACGGCTGCTTCGTGCAGCCAGTCGGGCAGATGGTCGAGACGCGCCTCAGCCGCGATCAGCGCCCGTTCGCGTGCGGCGATCTCGTTTGGATCGCGCAGCAGCCAGTTTCGTGTCGTGCTCATGGCGCGCGTCTCAAAGTTGTGCTCATGGCGCGCCCCTCAAGGCCGCCTCGAAGCCCACGCCTAGGATCCACGCCTCCTCCCGCGCGACGATGGTGCGCTCGGTGGGGCTGAGATCGGGTGTAAATAGCGGCGCCAGCCGGGCCTCGGCGTCGAGGCGGGCCAGCGCCTTGGCCGTCTCGCGCACCTGAACGGCATCGAGCACCTCGCCCTCCTCGCGCACTGCCTTGAGGCGCGGGCCGAGCAGCGAGGGGTAGATCTCAGCCAGCACCAGTGGCGCCTTGGGCGCAGTGAGGCCGGTCTCCAAGGGCCAGACCTGCAAACCCGAAAGGCGCCGATCACCGCGCAGCCGCGCCAACGCCGGCAGCCCAAGCAACGCCTGCGAGCCGACCGAGCCGGTGGTGTAGAGCTTCCAGCACGGCTGTGCACGCACCACCCGCATCTCGACCAGACGCCGTTCGGGCGGGTGATCATCGGGCTCACGCACGCGCCCAGTGGTGGGGACATCGGGCTCGTCGCATTGCACAGGACGCCCCCAGAGCGGGCCCACTCCGGCGAAATGACGGTTGATCGCCGCGGCAACGGCAAAGCGGTTGTTGGCATTGTCGGGGGCGTCTTGGATGCGCTCGCCAAGCCATTCCCAAAGTGCCAGCGCCTCGGCACGCCCAGTCAGGCGGCGTGCCGTGCCGCGCGGATAGCCGAAAGGAAAGTCGAAGCCTGCCAGCACTCGCCGCCCCGCCGCGCGCTCCATGGCAAGCAACGCCGCCAGCCGCTTGCAGGCCTCGGCGCGGGTACGGACATAGACCGGCTCCTCCAGCACGACCGAGCGCCCCCGCCGCCGAGCCACCGCCCACCAGATCGCATCCGGCGAGGGCTTGCGCGGCGACGGCGTGGCCCGTGCCGACCAATCGACCGTCACCACAGTATCGAACAGCGCGCTCAAGGCGCCGGGGGGCTTGGTGTTTGCGCCATTGCCGAGGGCTTACGCCTCGGCTACTCGACCGGCAAGCCGAAACCGCTGAAACTCACCGTCGAGGCGCCATGCTAGCCGATCTCACCATCCCGATGCCGCCCGAGGGGCTGTCCGCCCGCGTCCAGCAGGCCATCGATGCCAAGACCAAGCCCCAAGGCGCGCTCGGGCGCCTCGAAGCGCTGGCGCTGGCCATGGCGCTGGCCCAGGGCCGGCCCGTGCCCGAGGCCGATCCGGCGTGTCTCTTATTGTTTGCCGCCGATCATGGGCTCGTGGCCGAAGGCGTCTCGGCCTGGCCCCAGGAGGTGACGGCGCAGATGGTGCTCAACTTTCTCGGCGGCGGTGCGGCGGCGACGGTATTTGCCCGCCATCTCGGGGCCGAAGTGCGCGTGCTCGATGCCGGGGTGGCGAGCCCCTTGCCCGATGCACCGGGGCTTGCGCGGGCGGGCGTGCGCGCGGGCACGCGCAATGCGCTTACCGAGGATGCGCTGACGCCGGGCGAGGTCGAGGCGATCCTGGCGTTTGGCGCGCGCGAGGCCATCGCCGCCACCGAGCGCGGCGCGCGGATTGTGCTGCTCGGCGAGATGGGCATCGGCAATACCGCGACTGCAACGCTGCTCGGCCATGCGCTGACGGGGCTGTCCCTGGCCGCTCTCACCGGCCCTGGTGCGGGGCTCGATCCGGCGGGAGTTGCCAAAAAGCGCGCCGTCTTGGAGCGCACCGCCGCGCGCCGCCCCGAGCCGCTCACCCCTCTGGAGGCCCTGGCCGCTTTTGGCGGTCTCGAAGTGGCTGCCATGGCCGGTGCGCTGATCGGTGCCGCTTCGCGACAGGCAGTTGTGGTGGTCGACGGCTTTATCGCCACGGTGGCGGCGCTGGTGGCGCTCACCGCTCGCCCCGAGGCGGCGCAGGCCTGCGTCTTCGCCCACCGCGGTGCCGAGCCGGGCCACGCGGCGCTCCTCGATCAGCTCAAGGCCGAGCCGTTGCTCACGCTCGATCTGCGTCTGGGGGAGGGCACGGGCGCGCTGCTGGCGTTGCCGCTTTTGCGTGCGGCGGCGGCCATGGTCGCCGAGATGGCCACCTTCGAGCAGGCCGCCGTCTCGGAGAAACGCCCATGACGGCGCTCACGCGCGAAGCCGCCCGGGTGCTCTCGGCGGTGCAGTTTCTCACTCGCCTGCCTGTGCCCGATCCCGGCTGGGAAGAAGGCCGCATGCGCCACGCCGCGCGTTATTTTGCGCTGGTCGGGGCAGGGGTCGGCCTGCTTGCGGCCTTGGTGTGGCTGGTGGCGGGAGTTGTCCTGCCCGCACCGATTGCGGCGGGGCTGGCACTGGCCACGGCCATCGCGCTCACCGGCGCTTTGCACGAGGACGGCCTGGCCGACACCGCCGACGGCCTGGGCGCCACCACGCGCGAGCGCGCGTTGGAGATCATGCGCGACAGCCGCATCGGCGCCTACGCCTGCCTGACGCTGGTGCTGACACTTGGCCTGCGCTGGGCCGCGCTTGCCGCGCTCTCGCCCGGCGCGGGCGCGCTGGCGCTGGTGCTTGCGGCGTCCACGGGGCGTGGGATGATGGTGGCCGCTGCCGCGTTGTCCGAGCCTGCGCGCACCGATGGCCTGGGGGCGGGCTTTCGTGTTGCGCCTGCCGATCTGCCGCTGGCGCTGGCCGTGCCGGGGTTGCTCTCCATTGCCTGCGGTTGGGGCGGTGTGCTGGCGCTCTTGCTCGGCGCGCTGGCGGCGGCGCTGATCGTGCGCCAGTTGATCGCGCGCCTGGGCGGCTACACCGGCGACGGCCTAGGCGCTGTGGCCGCGTTGTCCGAGACGGCCGTTTTGCTCGTTCTGGCCGCGGTTTGGGGCGGTGGAGGCTGGGCGTGATCTTCCTGCGCCATCCTCGCCCGCTGGTGGCCTCTGGTCTTTGCTATGGCCGTCTCGATGTCGAGGAAGGCCCGCGCGCTGGTGTCGAGATCGCAACCGCCTTGGCACGCACGCCGCCTGTCGCGCACGTCCTGGCCAGCCCCGCCCGGCGCTGCCGCCGCCTAGCCGAGCGCCTGGCCGCGCGCGACGGCGCCCCGCTCACCGTCGAGCCCCGCCTTTGGGAGCTCGACTTCGGTGCCTGGGAGGGCCGCCTTTGGACGGAGATCGACCGCCGCCAGAGCGACCCTTGGGCCGAAGATCCCTGGACACAAGCCCCACCCGGTGGCGAGCGCTTTGCCGATCTCTACGCCCGAACCGCCGCAGTGCTGGCAGAGGCGGCGCCCGGGACCGCCCTTGTCACCCACGCCGGCGTGATCCGCGCCGCGCGTATGATCCTGACCGGCGCCGATTTCAAGACCGTCTTCGCCACCCCAGTTCCCTACGCCGAGCCGCTGTCCATTACCGCCGATACCGCACGGGAGACACCATGGCCCACTTGACGCTGATCCTGGGGGGGGCGCGCTCTGGCAAGTCGGCGCGGGCGCTGGCGCTTTGCCCGGCCCCGCGCACCTTCATCGCCACCGCCGAGGCGCTTGATGACGAGATGGCCGAGCGCATCGCCCGCCACCGCGATGAGCGCGCCGGCGCCGACTGGACCACGGTGGAGGAGCCGCTCGATCTGGCCGCTGCCGTGGCGCGCGAGGCGGCAGAGGGGCGTCATCTGTTGATCGACTGCCTGACGCTCTGGCTCTCCAACCTTCTCCACCACGCGCGCGATGTCGAGGCCGAGACCAAGGCGCTCTTGGCGGCATTGGAGGCAGCACCCGGCCACGCTGTGGCGGTCTCCAACGAGATCGGGCTCGGCCTTGCGCCCATGAACGCGCTTGGCCGAGCGTTTCGCGATGCGCAAGGGCGGCTCAATCAGCGCATGGCCGCGGCTGCGGTGCGGGTCGAGTTCGTCGCTGCGGGGTTGCCGCTGGTTCTCAAAGAGAGACTTTAGGGCATATCCAGATCAAGTGTAGGCTCTAGATTTCTGTTTTATAAGGATTTCTTTATCACCAGCCTATGCAGGTTGGATACCGCCCTAGCTCCCCGCCGCTTGTGTCTTAGCGCGGCCCTCGGCGGGCTTTTTGGCATCGATCTTCTTGGCTTGGCGGGCGCTGCGCAGGGCCTCGCGCTTTAGGTCGCGCTCGTGATCTTCCACGAGGAGCGTTTGCAACGCGGCGAAGGTCTCTTCCTGGGTGATCGGCGCCGGGGGTGTCCAGCCGTCCTCAACCGGGTCGGGATCGCAAAAATAGCCGGCATCGAGATCGTACTTTTGGCAGAGTTCTTCGTTGCCGGTGATGTAGTCGGCCAAAAAAGCCGCGCGGCGCTTGGGGGACATCAAGCATTTGATCTTATCGTCGGCAATGGCCTCGGTCGCCTGCACCGCCGCGGTGATCCGCGCGGCAACTACCCGGCTCGGCTTTTCGATGTGCGAGAGAAACAACACCTTGCGCCGGTGGAGCGAGACGTTGGAGCGACCGACCTCCTGAAAGCCCTGCGCGCTCAAGCCCAATGTGTCCAGGAAGAAGTCCTTAACCGGATTGTGGCCGTCGTCGCGGTAGAGAAAACACAGCACATTCTCGCGTCCGAACGCATTCTCCAAAACGCGCACCCGGCGGCAATGATCATAGTCGTAGTGGGTCTCGTGTTCGATGGGGCCGGTGTAGTCGCGCTTGACCACCTGGGCAAAGACCGACTCCTTGAGAAAGTCCTGCCGCCGCAGCGCAATGACGATGCGCAGATCGTAGTAGGGAGAGAGCCCCTTCACCATCATGGCGCAGAACTCCGGATCGAGCATGAAGCGCCCGAGCACCTCGGTCGAGACCAACACCTTGTCACCGCCCGCTTTGTCGATGCGCGCGCGGAAGGCATCTGGCCCCTCGCCCTTGAGGACGGCGACCAGTTCGTGGTGGGCACCATCGGTGCGCGTGCCGAAATCGGGCATGCCGACACCGCGCTCCAGAAAAACGGCGCGGTTGTGGATCATGAAACTCTGTAAATACGATGTCGCGGTCTTGTGCAGACCCATGTGGATGTAAAGCGTGCGCTTGGACTGGGCTGGCATCGAGTGTCTCTGGTCCTTTGTCGTCGCGGTGCGGGATAGCGCGGGCCGAGCCCCAACACCGTTGCTGCAAGTATGGGCAGTTCGCCGCGGTAGGACAAGGCCAATGCGGGGCCGATGGGGTCTCCTACTGGTTGAGTATCCTTTGCGAGCGGTTTGGTTTTCGTTGCCGGTGAGAAAATTGTATCCGAGGAGGCGGCGAGCCTGCGCGGGGGCCGATTGCCGTCTACGGTAGTTGACGAGGTGCGGCGTCAACTACCGCGGCAATTAACCTACAATTAACTTGCACTTTATCAATGTCGCGGTGCCTCGCCCAAGTCGGGCCTCCACCCACCGGCAATCACGAGCTCGCCAGAGGTTTGCTAAGGACCCGCCCCGGACCTCGACCCGAAAGCCCGCCACAGGACACCGCGCGCATGGACTTTACCGCCCCCCGCCCAAGCCCGTCCGAGATCGCCCGACAGCAGGCCGGATCCCGTGCGCTGCGCCGTCCCCCTCATCACCGCCGTCTGCGTCGCCGCGTGCGCCGCCACCGCAGCAGTCTGCGCCGGACCGTGGCGCTGGCGCTTGGGGCTTTGGGGGTTGTCCTTCTAAGTTTGGCAGCGGCAGAGCATCTGGTGCGCGCGCCAGGGCAAGCGGGTTTTGCCATGGTCTCGGCGGCGCTGTCGCGCAGCGCTGCGCCCATGGGCTTCCCCGTGGAGCCAGTAGAGCCCGGACAATACGCGCGGGGCCTTGGTGCTTTGCAACAGCCCGCCATGCTGACCGCGCCCGTGTTGCCCTCTGCCGAGACCCCCACGCCTAGCGGGTCTGCCGACGAGAGGGTGCAGTTTCACGCACCGGGCTTTGAAGTGTTGAGCCTTGCCGCCGGGCACGATTTCAACCACCTGGCTTATGGTGTGGCCGGCAGCACGCGTTGTGCGCTGTTGCCTGGAGCGGTGGTCGTCTGGAGCCGGCGCGGGGCCGGGCTCTCGGCCTGCCAGGTGGTGCTGTTTCGCGGGCGTGCCCTGCGCGAGGG
>JBCDHK010000029.1:0-18324 GCA_038750185.1 Pseudomonadota bacterium | reverse complement strand
CCGGGGTGCTCGGGTAGTATCAAGTCTGGGCACGTGCTTGACCGTCGGGTGTGGCATCGTCTCGGCGGAGGATACCGGCAGGAATGGAATTTACATGATGGGCATGGTGTACCGCGGTTTGCATCTCGCGACAATGGCTGAGGCTGGCTATGGCTTGGTGGCGCGTGGGGCCTTAGCGGTGGCGGAGGGGTGCTTGGTTTGGGTGGGGCCGGAGGCGGCGCTTGGGCCTGAGTATGGGCACTGGCCGAGGCACGATTGCGGCGGGCGGCTGGCCACGCCGGCCTTGATCGATTGCCACACCCATCTGGTTTTTGCCGGCAACCGCGCCACCGAGTTCGAGCGCCGCTTACAGGGCGCCAGCTATGCCGAGATTGCCCAGGCGGGCGGCGGCATTCGCTCGACGGTGGCGGCAACGCGTGCGGCCTCGCCGGAGGCGCTGTTGGTGGCGGCCTTGGCGCGCCTTGAGGCCATGATCGCGGGCGGGGTCGCCACGGTGGAGATCAAGTCGGGCTACGGGCTCGATCTGGAGAGTGAGGTGCGTATGCTGCGCGTGGCGCGTGCGCTGGGGGGTATGCGGCGCGTGCGGGTAGTGACGAGCTGCTTGGCGGCCCATGCCGTGCCGGAGGGTGGTGACGCGGATACCTATATTGAATGCATTTGCAGTGAAATTCTCCCTGCTATGGCTGAGGAAAACCTCGCCGATGCTGTAGATGGCTTTTGCGAGGGGATCGCATTTTCACCGGCCCAGATCGAACGAGTGTTTGCCGCGGCCCAGCGCCTTGGCCTCCCAGTCAAACTCCACGCCGAGCAGCTGTCCAACCTGGGCGGCGCGGCCCTGGCAGCGCGCCACCAAGCGCTCTCAGCCGACCATCTCGAATACCTCGATGCCGAGGGCGTGGCGGCGATGGCGGCCTCTGGCACGGTTGCCGTGCTGTTGCCCGGGGCGTTCTACACGCTGCGCGAGCGCCAGGCCCCGCCGGTGGCGCTCTTGCGCGAAGCGGGCGTGCCCATGGCCGTGGCCACCGATTGCAATCCCGGCTCCTCGCCGATGACCTCGCTTCTCTTAGCGCTCAACATGGCGTGCACGCTGTTTCGCCTCACGCCCGAGGAAGCGCTGGCCGGTGCGACGCGCATCGCAGCGGCGGCCCTTGGGCTCTCTCGCGAGACCGGCACGCTGGAGGCGGGCAAATCGGCTGATGTGGCGATCTGGGAGGCCGAGCATCCGGCCGAACTCGCCTACCGGATCGGCGGTGTGCCGTTGCATTTGCGGCTATTCAGGGGGCTGCCATGAACCTGGTTCCAGGGGGTGCCACGCTCGACACGTTGGCCGCTGTCTGGCGCGAGGGCAGGGCGGTTCTTGATCGCGCGGCCCGCCCGGCGGTCGAGGCGGCCTCGGCGCGGGTTGCGGAGGCTGCGGCGGGCGAGGTGGCGGTCTACGGCGTCAACACGGGCTTTGGTAAGCTGGCCGAGGTGCGCATCGCTGCGGCTGACACAAAGCAGTTGCAACGAAACCTCATCCTAAGCCATGCCGCAGGCGTCGGCGAGCCGCTGCCGCCCGATGTGGTGCGCCTGACCATTGCGCTGAAGCTGCTTTCGCTCGGGCGCGGCGCTTCGGGCGTGCGCTGGGCGGTGATCGAAGCGCTCGAAGGGCTGCTGGCAGCCGACATCGTCCCCGTGATCCCGGCGCAAGGGTCGGTCGGCGCCTCTGGCGATCTAGCGCCGCTGGCCCATCTCGCCGCAGCGTTGATGGGCGAGGGCGAGGTCGTCCACCGCGGCGCGCGCCGCCCTGCTGGGGCCGCTTTGAAAGAGGCCGGCCTCGCCCCCATCGTCTTCGGTCCCAAAGAGGGCTTGGCGATGATCAACGGCACCCAGGTCTCGACCGCGCTTGCCCTCAAGGGCGTGTTCGAGGGCTGGGCGCTGGCCACGGCCTCTCTGGCGACGGGCGCGCTCTCGACCGATGCCGCCATGGGCTCGCCCGCCCCGTTTCGCCCCGAGATCCACGCCCTGCGCGGCCACCGTGGCCAATCCGAGGCCGCAGCCTGCTTGCGCGCGCTCATGGCAGGCTCCGCGATCCGCGAGGCCCACCGCGACGGCGACACCCGCGTCCAAGATCCCTATTGCCTGCGTTGTCAGCCCCAGGTGGCGGGTGCCGCGCTCGATCTCCTGCGCCAGGCTGGCGCGACCTTGGCCATCGAAGCCAACGCCGTCACCGACAATCCCCTGGTGCTGGAGGATGCCATCATCTCGGGCGGCAACTTCCACGCCGAACCGGTCGCCTTTGCCGCCGATCAGACCGCCTTGGCGCTCTCGGAGATCGGCGCCATTGCCCAGCGCCGCGTGGCGCTACTGGTCGATCCCAAGCTGTCGTTTGGCTTGCCGGCGTTTCTCTCGCCCGAGCCCGGCCTCAACTCCGGGCTGATGATCGCTGAGGTGACCTCCGCCGCCCTCATGGCCGAGAACAAGGCGCTGGCCAACCCACGCTCGGTCGATTCGACGCCCACATCCGCCGATCAGGAGGATCACGTCTCCATGGCCACCCACGCCGCACGCCGCCTGAGCGAGATGAACGTCAATCTGGCGCGCCTCATCGGGATCGAATGGATCGCGGCGGCTCAGGGCGTTGGGCTGCGGGCGCCCTTAAGCACGTCGATGCCCTTGCAAGCACTGATCGCGCGCTTGCGCCAGGAGGTCGCGCCGCTCACAAATGATCGCCTGATCGCCCCCGATCTCGCGGTCGCTGCAGCGCTTGTCCAGGCAGGTGAGGCGACAAGGGTGACGGGCGTGGCCTTTCCTGCGCTCGGCGAATGACTTGCCAAGCGCGCGCATCCGCGCGAGCCTCACCACAAGCAAACCCGGGAGCGCTGCCATGAATCACCCGCGCCACAATATCCGCACCGTCAGAAGCCCGCGCGGGGCGGACCTCAACTGCCGTTCCTGGACCACCGAAGCGCCCTATCGCATGCTGATGAACAACCTCGACCCCGAGGTGGCCGAGAACCCGCATGAGCTGGTCGTCTACGGCGGTATCGGGCGCGCGGCGCGCACCTGGGCCGATTTCGATACCATCGCCGCCACGCTGGAGCGCCTCGACGAGACCCATACGCTGCTGGTGCAATCGGGTAAGCCGGTGGGCGTGTTCGAGACCCATGAGAACGCGCCGCGGGTGCTGATTGCCAACTCCAATCTTGTCCCTGAGTGGGCCACCTGGGCACATTTCAACGACCTCGACCGCAAGGGCCTGATGATGTACGGCCAGATGACGGCGGGCTCGTGGATCTACATCGGCACGCAGGGGATCGTCCAAGGCACCTACGAGACCTTCGCCGAGGCCGGGCGCCAGCACTGTGGGGGCTCCCTAAAGGGCCGCTGGATCCTGACCGCGGGGCTCGGCGGCATGGGCGGCGCGCAGCCTCTCGCGGCGGTCTTTGCCGGGGCCTCTTGTCTGGCCATCGAGTGTGACCCGGACCGCATCGCCATGCGGCTGCGCACGCGCTATCTCGACGAGGCGACCGAGAGCCTGGACGAAGCGCTGGAGATCATGGCGCGTTGGTCGGCGGCGGGTGAGGCCAAGTCGCTGGGTCTCCTTGGCAATGCCGCCGAGATCGTGCCCGAGATGGTCGCGCGGGGCGTGCGCCCCGACATTGTCACCGATCAGACCTCAGCCCACGATCCGATCAACGGCTATCTCCCTGCCGGCTGGAGCGTGGCCGAGTGGCGGGCGCGCCGCGAAACCGAGCCCGAGGCGGTCGAGGCGGCAGCGCGTAAATCGATGCGCGTGCATGTGGAGGCCATGCTGGCCTTTCATCACCAAGGCGTGCCCGTGCTCGACTATGGCAACAACATCCGCCAAGTCGCCCGCGACGAGGGGCTGGAGGACGCCTTCGCCTTCCCCGGCTTCGTGCCGGCCTATATCCGCCCGCTGTTTTGCCGCGGCATTGGGCCGTTTCGCTGGTGTGCGCTCTCGGGCGATCCCGAGGACATCTACAAGACCGACCAGCGCGTGCGCGAGCTGATGCCCGACAGCCCCGATCTCCACCGCTGGCTCGACATGGCGCGCGCGCGCATCGCCTTCCAAGGCCTGCCGGCGCGTATCTGCTGGGTGGGGCTCGGCGATCGCCACCGCCTGGGCCTCGCCTTCAACGAGATGGTGGCCAAGGGCGAACTCTCCGCCCCCATCGTGATCGGGCGCGACCATCTCGATTCGGGGTCGGTCGCCTCGCCCAACCGCGAGACCGAGGCCATGGCCGATGGCTCGGATGCGGTGTCGGACTGGCCGCTGCTCAACGCATTGCTCAACACCGCCTCGGGGGCGACTTGGGTCTCGCTCCACCACGGTGGCGGCGTCGGTATGGGCTATTCGCAGCACTCAGGCATGGTGGTGGTGGCCGATGGCAGCGAGGCTGCGGCGCGGCGCCTGGCGCGTGTGCTCTGGAACGATCCGGCCACGGGGGTAATGCGCCATGCCGATGCGGGATACGAGTCGGCTTTGCGTTGTGCAAAGGAGCGTGGCCTCGACTTACCCGGGATTGCTCCTGGATGAATACCCGGTTAAGGTGTTTTATAAGTCCTACATAAAAATGATTTGCTAGGCCAATGCTGCAAAAATCACCTCGTACCCGGTTTAAGTCTCTTCTGAGGACACTTGGTCGCAACGCCTCCTACAGTTTAGTGGTGTTCGTCCACGACAAGCAATGAGAGTATGAACCCAGCCGGCTTCCCGGCACACGCCCGCGCGCGCCCCGCGACGGTCCATAAGGAACCCAGCCGTGAATGCTCAACCAGGAGCGTCGTCCCTTTTGCGCGAGATTGCTGATCTCGACGCCCTCCCAGACGCCGGCTTCGACAACCTAACCCGCATCGCAGCCACGGAATTCGACACGCCGCACTCCTTGGTCTCGTTGATCGATTACGACCGCGACTGCCTGGTGTTTTGCGGCCAGACCGGCCTCGTCGAGCCGTTGGCCAGCCAGCGCAAAGCCCCGCTCGATCATGCGCTGTGCCGCGTTGTGGCCGAGACCGATGCGCCGCTGGTGATCTGCGATGCCCGCCTCGATCCGCGGGTCTCGGCCAATCCTGCGGTGGCTGCCTATGGCATAGCCGCGTACATGGGTGTGCCCGTGCGCGATGGGGAGGGGATGGCGCTTGGTGCGCTTTGTGTGGGCGATTTCCGCCCGCGCGCCTGGACTAGCGACGACGTCGAGCGCCTGGAGCGCCTTGCCGCTTGTGTTACCGACCGTTTTGCCCTGATTGGCGCGCTTAACCGCCGTACGCGCGAGTGTCGGCGCGCCGAAGCCGCCAGCGAGGCCAAATCCATGTTCCTGGCCACCATGAGCCACGAACTGCGCACCCCGCTCAACGGTATCCTGCCGCTGGCCGAGCTGCTCCAGCGCCAGCTCGACGACCCCAAGCAGCGCCACACCCTGACCACCATCCACGATGCCGGTAAGCTGATGCTGTCCATCGTCGACACCTTGCTCGATCACGCCAAGATCGAGGCCGGGGGGATCGACCTCAACGTGGCCGCCTTCCACCCCGCCGAGGTGGTGCGCAACGTAGGCGCCTTGCATGCCGCCGCAGCCGCCAAGAAGGGGATCTCGCTCGATTTCAACGTGTGCCCGGGCGGCGAGATTGCGCGCCTTGGTGATGCCCACCGTTTGCAGCAGATCCTGGGCAACCTGATCTCCAACGCGATCAAGTTCACCGCCACGGGCGGCGTCCTGATCGAACTCGACGCCACCCCGGGCCAGCCCCTGGTGATCGATTGTCTCGACAGCGGCATCGGCATGACCGAGGCCGAGATCGCGCGCGTCGTGCATCCGTTCGAGCAGGCCCCGGCCACGGCTGGCCAATACGGCGGGACCGGGCTTGGCTTGTCGATCGTCGTGGCCATCGTCGAGGCGATGAAGGGCACGCTGCGCATCGACAGCACGCCAGGCTACGGCAGCCGCTTCCACCTCAGCCTGCCCCTGCCCATGGCCAGACGCACCGGTGTGGCGCTGGCCCTGTCGCAGTCCGCTCCCGAAGTTGCCCCCGCAGTGCCGCCAAACCATGACAGCCAAACCCGTATTCTGCCTGAACGGCCCCAATCTGAACCTGCTCGGCCGGCGCGAGCCGGCGGTCTACGGCGCTGAGACGCTCGCCGAAGTCGAGGCGCGCTGTAGGGCCTTGGCGGAGGCGCTGGGGTTGTCGTTGCGTTGGCATCAATCCAATGCCGAACACGCGCTGATCGACTGGATCCACGAGGCGCGCGAAGCTGGCTCGGCCATCGTGATCAATCCGGCAGCCTACACGCACACCTCGGTGGCGATCCGCGATGCGCTGGCCGCCTTCGACGGCCCCATCATCGAGGTGCATATCTCCAACGTCCATGCCCGCGAGGCGTTTCGCCACCACTCCCATGTCTCGGGTGTAGCCACGGCGGTGATCGCGGGCTGTGGCACTGAGGGCTACGACTTGGCGCTGCGCCGGATCGCGAGCCTGCTGGCTTGACGCGTCGGCGCGCTTGCCTGCCAATGGCGCTAAGACACTGTCCGAAGGCCCTGCCATGAGCGTCACCGTCGCGCCGATCCCGCCTGCCGACCTCGATGGGCTGCTGCCCGATCTGGCGCGCCTGCGCATCGAGGTCTTCCGCGCCTACCCCTACCTCTACGACGGCGATATGGCCTATGAGGAGGCTTATCTCCGCGCCTACCGTGAGAGTGCACAGGCCATTGTCGTTGGCGCCTTCGATGGTGCGCGGCTCGTGGGCGCGGCCACGGGTGCACCCTTGGAGGACCATGCCGAGGCATTTGGCGCACCCTTCACGGCGGCGGGCTATGGGCTGGGCGAAGTGTTCTACTGTGCCGAGTCGGTACTGTTGCCGGCCTATCGCGGGCGCGGCATCGGCCATGCCTTCTTCGACCACCGCGAGGCCCGAGCCCGTGCCCTCGGGCGGGCGTGGTCGTGCTTTTGCGCCGTGGTGCGCCCTGAGGACCACCCGTCCCGTCCCGAAGGCTATGCTCCCCTCGATCGCTTCTGGGCCAAGCGCGGCTATGCGCCCATGCCGGGGGTGCGGGCGCAGTTCGCCTGGAAGGACCTCGGCGAGACCGACGAGACCGACAAGCCGCTGCAATTCTGGATCAGGGCGCTCTGAGTGCTGTCCTACCAGCATGCCTACCACGCGGGCGGGCCTGCCGATCTGCACAAGCATGCGGTTTTGGCCGAACTGCTCGCGCTGCTCACGCGCAAACCGCGTCCGATCACCGTGATCGAGAGCCACGCCGGGCGCGGGCTCTATGACCTGAGCGCCCCCGAAGCGGCCAAGACCGGCGAGGCGGCAGCCGGTGTGCTGCGCCATCCACCCCGCCCAAGCCCCTTTGCCGAGGCGCTGGCAGCCACCCGTGTGCGCCATGGCGAGAGCGCCTATCCCGGCTCACCCCTGGTGGCGCGCCATCTGTTGCGTGCGCAGGACCGTCTCATCCTTTGCGAGGCCCACCCCGCCGAGCATGCGGCCCTAAAGCGCGCCCTCCGCGGCCGAGCCGAGATCCACCGCCGCGACGGCCACGAGGGGTTGCGCGCGCTCACACCGCCCAAGCCGCGCCGCGGTCTGGTGTTGATCGATCCCTCCTATGAGCGAAAGGACGAATACGCCGCAACCGCCGAGACCGCGCTTGCCACCCTGGCCCGCTGGCCCGAGGCGGTGGTGGCGGTGTGGTATCCGGTGCTGGCGGCCCTGCGCCACGAGGGCCTGATCGCTTGTCTGGCCCGTGCCCGCCTGCCCGGTTTTCACGATGCCCGCGTGCACTTTCCGACAGCCGCTCCGGGGCACGGCATGACCGGCTCCGGCATGGCCTGCCTCAACCTGCCCCACGGTGGCGAGGCGGCCCTCACGCGCGCCCTGGCTGCAGTCGGTGCCGCTGTCTGTCCCGTGTCTGGTCCTGTCTCTGGTCCGCCTGCGCGCAAGCCGCTATAAGCCTGGCGTTGCGTCCAAAGGGGCCGTCGGAGCCACGCCGCGCCCGCGTTCGAGCCATTGCAGACCCCACAGGAGCTCGCCATGCCCCCCACCCTCACCGAATACGCCCGCATGGCGCTCGATGCCTACGACTACCGCCGCCAGCCAGGCGATGAAAGCGCGCCTACCTTTGCCGATCCGGCCTTCGACGAGACCTTTACCGACTACGTCCACCTGCCGCTCTCGGGCGAGTACGGCCCGCGCAACTCGACCACCTCCTTTCCCAACGGGCTCGACTTCAACGTCTATCTCAACGAGAGCGCCGAGGAGATCGTGATCGCGTTCCGCGGCACCGAGTTCACGGCCTTTTTCGAAGCGCTCGACGATTTCGAACTCAAGGTGATCGAGGACAACAACCTCGACCGCGACGTCCTCACGCTGTTTGGCTACTACCAGGACGGCGGCACCACGCTGGAGCAGTTCATCGACGACCAGGGCGGGGTCGAGGCCTATCTGCGCGACGTGCTCGGGGTCGATCCGCAGCAGGCTGACCGTTTGGCGGACGGGCTCAATCTGCTGACGGGCAATGTGTTTGGCAATTCGGTCGAGGCGGCCATCGAACAGGGCGAGGCGGCGCTGCGCTCGCAGGTGCGCCAGGCCATCGACAGTGTACTCAGGATCGCCGCCGACAATCCTGGCACCACGATCACCGTCACCGGGCACTCGCTGGGCGGCGCGCTGGCGGCCTATGTCGCCGCAGCGCTTGGCGTGCCGGCGGTGGTGTTCGACCCTGCGCCTTACGCGGCTGAGGCGCTCCTCGACGAGACCCGCCTGCAAGCGCGCGAGTTGCTCGCGGGGCCGTTCTCGGGCCTCGATCCGGCTGACTATGGCTGGCGCGATGTCGCGGGCGTGCCCTCCGGCACCGTGGTGACCGGCCCGCCGGGCGCCAACCCGAGCCCCGAGCAAGCCGCTGCCGATCTGATCGAGACCGTTCGCCTCGACGGCAGCTTCGTGGCGCCGCTCTATCTCAGCGCCAGCCCCCTCGATCTGCCGCCCGGCACAAGCACCGATACCGTGATCGCGCTCTCGGCGGAGGGCGTCAGCCCCCTCGATCTGCACAGTATGGATTTGCATGCCCTGGTGATCGAGAGCGCCGAGGCCGCCACGCCCGAGCGCCCCGCCTTTGCCGACATCCTCGCCGGGCTGCCACGTCTGCTGGCCACGATCTACGACAGCGCGCCGGTGGTCTCACCCGACACCGACGACCCGGCGACCTTCCTGCGCTATCTGACGGTCGAGGACGCCTACTACAGCCTTTTCGTGGCGCTGTTCACCCAGATCACCGCCCAGCGCGACGCCTATACGGCCGAGGGCGCCGACACCACCGGCTTGGTCGATGAACTGACGGCGCGTGCGTTGGCGCTCCTCGGCGAGATCGCCGACGGCCAGAGTTTCGCGGATGGCAACACCGTCGAGGATGCTTTCGGCGTGGCCGCGGGCAGCGCGGGCGACGATGTGCTGGTCGGTGCCTCCGGCGTGAACGAAGCCTTCACGCCCGGCCTCGGCACCGATTTCCTGGCCACAGGCCTCGGTGACGACGACACCGTGCGTGCCAGCGCCGCCGAATACGACGGCGACACGCTGTTCGATTTCGCCCCCGGCGACCGGCTAGTGTTCCTGGGCGCTGAGTTCGCACAGGGCGATGTCGCGCTCTCAGGGGATGGGCGCACGCTCAACATCGACACCGATGGCAATGGTAGCGCCGACACCACCCTGGCGCTCGGGCGTCAGGTCGAGGCGGCGGCGCTGTCGGTGGTCCAGGGCCCGGCGGGTACGGTGATCGGCTTCGATCTGGCGGTGGCCGAGGTGCAGCGGGTCGCGCTGCTCTACGAGGCCGGGCTCGGGCGCATCGCCGACGAGCCGGGGCTCAACTTCTGGATCGACCAGCGCGAGGCGGGGCTGTTGCTTGGCCAGTTGGCCAGCGCCTTTCTGTCGTCTCCCGAGTTCATCGCCAACGTCGGCGACCCGGACGTGCTCGATGACCGTGCCCTGGTCTCAGCGCTCTATCGCAACGTGCTCGGGCGCGAGGGCGAGGCGGCTGGCATCGACTTTTGGACCGCTACCGTCGCCCAACCTGGCTTTAGCGACGAAAACCTGCTGCTCGCCTTTGCCGACAGCCCGGAAAACCGCACCGGCTCCCCCGAAATCGAGACCCTGGCCGAGGCGCTCCAGGGCGAATGGGCCTTCGCCTGAGCCGCCATGCCCCACAGCCTGCCATGAAAGCCGCCGCTACCCTCGTGCCCGATAATCTGCGCGGGGCGCTCTGGATCCTGGCCTCTGTGGCAGGCGCCACGGCGATGACGCTGGCTGTGCGCGTGCTCACGCCCGATCTGCACTCGGCCATGCTGGCATTTTTGCGCTCGGGGTTGGGGCTGGTGCTGCTCGTGCCGCTCTTTTGGCGCGCGCGTCGGCAGGGCGAGGCCATCGCCTTCACCGCCTGGCCGCACCACCTGGTGCGTGGGCTGCTGATCTCGCTGGCGCTCAATGCGGGCTTTTATGCCATCTGGCAGTTGCCCATGGCCGAGGCCACGGTGTTGTTCTTCACCGCGCCGGTGTTTGCCATCGCCTTTGCCGCGCTCTTTGTCGGGGAGCGGGTCGGCCCTTGGCGCTGGACGGCGACGGCGGCGGGGTTTTGCGGCGCGGTGGTGATTCTGCGCCCAGGGGTCGGCGCGTTCGATCCAGCGGCGCTGGCGGCGTTGGGCTCGGCCTTTGCCTTTGCCGCTTCGCTGATCGTCGGACGCGTCGCTTCGGCGCGCGATGGGTCGGAGGCGGTGTTCGTCTCCACCTCGGTCATCACCGCCATCGCCACGCTGCCGGGGGCGCTGCTGGTCTGGCGCTTGCCCGAAACGGCAGCGGTTTGGGCCATGGTGGCGGTCTTGGTATTGTCCTCGGCGCTGCGCACCTATGCCGATATCCGCGCCTATGCCGTGGGGGAGGCTGGGTTTCTCGCCCCCTTCTCCTATCTGCGCCTGCTGACCATCGGCACCATCGGCTATGTCTGGTTTGACGAGACACTGGACGCTGCCACGCTGCTCGGGGGCGCGATCATCGTCGGCGCTACCCTGACCATCAGCTTGCGTGAGGCCCGCCTTCGCCGTCGCGGGAGCGGTGTGCGGCTGCCTTGAACTGGTCCCAACCGTTGCAAACTGCTTGTGGGGTGGGGCTGGCAGATGGGTATAGACTGGTGCCAAATGAAGGCCGTGAGAGGGGGGGTCGAATGCGGGCGGTGGCTTGGTGGCGAGGCGGGTGTCTGGCGGTGCAGCTTGTGCTGGCTGCCTGTGCCGCCCTGATCGCGCCGGCCGTTGCCGAAGAGCGCCCGCCCACTCCCTTGCCCGCGCCCCCGCCTGCCGTGCTCATTCTCGACATCGAACCAGGGCGTGTCCTGGCCACGGGGACGCTGCCGCGGGGCTTTGAGCCGCGCGCATTGCATCGCCTGCCAGGGCGGGTCAAGCGTGCCAGCACCCTCAAGGCCGATGGCCGCGGCGATCCACAGCGCTGGCTGTTGGCGCTGGAGGCGCTCGGCGCCGTCTTACCGCGCATCGAGATCGGGCGTGTCCAGCTCAGCCAAAGCACAGCCACGGTCACGGGGCGGCTGCTGGCGGGCTTTAGCGTCGAGGAGGTGCGCGCGGCGCTGCGCTCGATGATCGGGCCGGACTGGCAGGTGCGCTTTGCCCTCGACGAAGTGCCGCCCGAGGCGCGGCTGCGTGTCGAGCACGGCCCTGAGCGCAATCGCCTGAGCGGCATCCTGCCGGCCGGTATCTCGCCCGCCCAAGCGCTCACCATCTTCGCGCCCGCCGAGGACGCTGGGCTGACCGGCGGCGGCGGTGGCGATCCGGGGGTGTGGTCGCGCGTTCTGGCGACGCTTGCCAGTGTGTTGCGCGTGCATCTACGCGGGGAGGCGTCGGTCTCGCCCGGGCTGATCGAGATCGAGGGTACGCTGGCGCCGGGTCAGCGCCGCGCGCGCGTTCTCGACGGGGCGCAAGGGGTGTTGGGGCGCGATTGGCAGATCGCGCTGGCCTCGACCGAGACGCGGGCGGCGGAGGGGGCTGAGCGCCTCGATCCGGTCACGCGCGCGCGCGAGCGCTTGATCGGCGGACAGTGGCTGCCGGTCTATGCATTTGTACCCAGCGCCGAGGCTTGTGCACGCGAGAGCCGTTCGATCCTGGCGCGTGAGCGGGTGCGCTTTGTCACCGGATCCTCGACGCTCGACCAGGGCGCGGGGCAGGGGCAGAGCGCGGGGGCGGTGCTCGACCGTCTCGCCTGGCTGGCGCGCCATTGTCTTGATGGTGGCGCCTTGCGGCTGGTGGTCGGCGGTCACACCGACACGGTGGGCAGTGAGGCCGACAACCGTGCTCTCTCGCGTGCGCGCGCTGAGAGTGTGCGTGAGGCCCTGGCCCTGCGCGGGGTCCAAGCCGGTGCGATCAGTGTGGCGGGCTACGGCGCGGCGCGGCCCATCGCCGACAACGCCACCGCCCAAGGCCGCGCCCAAAACCGCCGCATTGGCTTTGTGTGGCGCGCGCCGCGCAAAGCCTATGCCGGCGGGCGCCTTGTCGAGTGAGATCAGTCGTCGCGCACCAGCCGCAGGTGATCGCGCCGCTCGCGCGCCTGCCCCGCCGGGCGGGCATCCGTGCCAAGGCCACCCTCGATGGCCCTGAGCGGCCCAGGCGCCTTCGGCCCCTCGAACGCGGCCTGCTCTTCGGCAAACCCAGCGACAGGCAAGGGCGGCTGACCAAGCGGGACCGGCAAGCCAGGGCGTCCGCGCGGCGCACTCTCCTCCAGTCCCAAGATCGACATCTTAGCAATGGTCAGCCGCAACCGCCCCGTGCCCCGCGCCTGACGCCCACGCCGCACCGGCACCAAGCCGCCCAGCACCCGATCAACCGCGCCCAGATCCGAGCGCAGCGGCAACAACACCACCTCCCAAAGCTCGTCGTCATCATCGGGCGCATCGAGGCGGGCATAGCCAACACCAGGCTCGGCCAGCGTCTCCTGGATCAGCGCAGTGAAACTCTCGCGAGCGCGCCCTTGCATCAGCGTGCGCGCGCTCATGCCACGCAGATCGACGCCGAAGGCTTCGTTGAGCGCCGTGCCAGCCAGACGAAAGCGCAGATTGCCCTCGCCCAGATCTTCGAGCACAAACAGATAGCGCACATCGCACGTCATGTCGCGCGGGTCGACCTCGGCGCGGTAGGGCACATCGCGCCCGTTGCGCAGGCGCTCCCAGTAGCGGTGCAGCGCGCGGATTTCGGTGCCGATCATCGCGGCGTTTCCGTCAAAGCGCGCCCGCAGGAGGTCGAAGCAGTTGGAATAGGCATCGAGATCGTCCGCCATCCGTCTATCCTTTGATACTCAGTCTAGTCGCCATCGGGTCCAGATCGCAACCGATCCAGTTGTCCCAGGCTCAGCAAATGCCGTGCCAGAGTGGCGGTGCGGTGCTCGAAACCTGAGATGGGGGTGCCTGGGCGGTGCGCAATTGACGGTTGCGTGCGCGCGAGAGAGCGTTAGAGAACGCGGTTAGCCCCACGCCCAACAAGGGAGAGCGCCCGCCATGGACGAGCGCGCGCGCACAAGCGCACCACACCAGGACAACGCCGATGCCACGCCACAGGCCGCGCGGCGCGGTATCCTGTTTGTGCTGTCCTCACCCTCGGGCGCGGGCAAATCGACACTGGCGCGCAAGCTGCTCGATGAGGACCCGTGTTTCACGCTGTCGGTCTCGGCGACGACCCGGCCGGCGCGTGCTGGGGAAACCCACGGGAAACATTACTTTTTCGTAACCGACGCCGAGTTCGATTGCATGGTGGAAGAGGGCCATCTGCTCGAACACGCCCGCGTCTTCGATCACCGCTACGGCACGCCGCGTACTCCGGTCGAGCAAGCCGTCGCCGAGGGCCGCGATGTGCTGTTTGACGTCGACTGGCAAGGGGCGCAGCAACTGCGTGCGTCCGATCTTGGCCAGTCGGTGGTGCAGGTGTTCATCCTGCCGCCCTCGATTGCCGAGTTGGAGCAGCGCCTGCGCACCCGTGCCAAGGACAGCGACAGCGTGATCGCGCGGCGCATGGCCAAGGCGCGCGACGAGATCAGCCACTGGGCGGAGTACGATTACGTCCTGATTAACGACAGCCTGGACGATTGCTTCTCCCGCATCGAGACGATCATCGCTGCTGAACGATTGCGCTGGACGCGGCAGAAGTGGTTGTTTCCTTTGGTAAATCGGCTGAATAGTGAGTTTGAGGAGACTGGGCGATGACGCTCTATGCGCTGGATGGGCGCCATCCCAGCCTGGAAGAGCCGTGCTGGGTTGCGCCGGGGGCGCAGGTGATCGGCGATGTCCGTGTTGGGCGTGAGGCGACGGTGTGGTTCAACGCGGTGCTACGCGGCGATAACGAACCGATCACCATTGGGGCTGGCTCCAATGTCCAAGATGGTTGTGTATTGCATACCGATCTGGGGTTTGCGCTGACCCTCGAAGAGGACGTCACCGTGGGCCATGCGGCGGTGCTGCATGGCTGTTTCGTGGGGCGAGGTTCGCTGATTGGGATGGGTGCGACGGTGTTGAACGGTGCGCGGATCGGGCGGGGGTGTCTGATCGGCGCCAATGCGTTGGTGGGCGAAGGTAAGGAGATCCCGGACCGCTCCATGGTGCTTGGTGTGCCGGCCAAGGTTGTCAGGACGCTGGATGAGGCGGCCTCGGCGGCTTTGGCGCAGGTAGCGGCGGGCTATCGCGCACGGCTTGGGCGTTATCGCGAGGGGCTGGAGGCGCTCTGAGCGTTGCCCCTCAGGTGATGCCAACACCAGCTGGCTTGAAAACTGCGGTATAACGAAGACCAGCGCATTGGGTGCGAGCCGACGTGCAGGCCCGGTCGTGCAGGCTCGGTATCGTGATCGACCGGCTTTGGAATGAAGCCCACTCAGCGTCTCGGTTGAGCTTCCAGCACGATGGCCTCGGGGGCGCGGCGCACGTTGAGATCGGCGCCGGTGGCGGTGGCTGCGGGTCTGAGCAGCGCGAACTCCACCTGACGCGGATCGGGTTCGGCGGCTGGGGTGTTGATCAGGTCGATCAGGTCGGCCTTGCGTTCGAGATTGGGGCCCGAGACGGTGACGGAGATGGGCAGGCCGGTCTCGGTGGTGGGCTCGAAGTCGAGGCGCAGGGTGCCCTTCATGGGAAGGAGCGCGTTACCGGCCAGCACCATCAGAGCAGCAAGGCGGGCGTGACGGCGTGGCAGAGCCTCGCCTTCGAGGCCCGAAGCGCCAAAGCCGACGCGGTGTGAGGCGATCAGGCGTTCGGCCAGGGTCGCCACTTGGGCGCGCGCCATCACGCTGGCGTCGTCGGCTGCGCCGAAGGCGATCCGATGGAAGGCGAGCACGGCGGCAGCGCGGCTGGCGCTTTGACCGATCATCTCGACCTCCTCGCCCAGCTGCGGCCCGGCGACCTCGCCCAAAAGATCGGTGCCGTTGGCTATGGCGCCGATGGGGTTGACCAGGTCGTGGCAGATCCTGGAGGCCAGAACTTGGGCCAGCGTGTAGTGGGTGGTAGCCGCCTGCTGGCCGTCGGTTTCGGTGCGCATGGGGGGGGAATGGTTCATGTCAATGCCGTTTCTTTAAGGGGTGGCGCCCGCGCGCCATGGGGCTGTGCCGGAATGGCGACAGGGGCAGGTGCGATCGGCACCTGGCGCGTGCCTCGCCGTGACTGCTGATAGCCACGGCAGGGCAGTGAGGGCCGACACGCTGGCGCCGATCAAGCGCAATGGGCCCTGATCTGCACCCCAATCTGTGCAGTGGTATGCCGTGGTTGGGATGCTGAGGTGTGGGTGGCATGTACCTGTACCGTGACCGGCGATTGGACCGTGTTATTCCCCACGGAGATATAAATAGGGTTTTCCGAGCGCACTTTCCACAGAGGGACGGCACGCTGCCGTACTGCCCACTGCCCTCCAGTTGCGCCGCTCGGCGAAGCCACTTATGGTCACGCGGTCCTGGCGCTGCGGCTGCCGGCGCCCCTGACGGGGGCTGCTCTGGTTCGGGACGCGACGAGGACAACGAAAGGGTCTCCCGGATGAGGATCGATGCTGGCCGCTTCACGGTCAGGCTGGCTGAGAGCGACCGCGACGTGGCCGCGGCGCAAAGGTTGCGCTATCGGGTCTTCGTCGAGGAGATGGGCGCCGTAGCCGGGGCCGAGGACGCCGCAGTCCGCCGCGAACGCGACCGCTTCGACCCTTATTTCGACCATTTGCTATTAATAGATAATGAATGCGCAGATGCCGATAAAGAACTGGGCGTCGTCGGTGTCTACCGCTTGATGACCGGCGCCGCCGCCCGCCGCGGCATCGGCTTTTACGGTGCCTCGGAATACGATCTCTCCCGCCTCGACGCCGCCGAGGGCGAGATCCTCGAACTGGGCCGTTCCTGCGTCGATGCAGACTACCGCGGCGGCTCGGGCATGCACCTGCTCTGGACGGGCCTTGGCGCCTATGTCAGCCAGCATGCCGTCACGGTGATGTTCGGGGTGGCGAGCTTTCACGGGCGCGATCCGGCGCCGCTGGCCCAGGCGCTCAGCTATCTGCACTACAACCACCTCGCCCCCCCCGATCTGCGCGTGCGCGCGCTGGAGACGAGCCGCGTCGATCTCGATCTCCTGCCCGCCGAAGAGGTCGACAAGACCGAGGCCATGCGCCAGATCCCAGCGCTGATCAAAGCCTACCTGCGCCTTGGCGGCTACATCGGCGAGGGCGCCTTCGTCGATCACGCCTTCAACACCGTCGATGTCTGCCTGCTCATGGACACCCAGCGCATGGTGCAACGCTATCGCAAGTTCTACTCGCGCCAGCGCGGCGGAGCGGTCGACCGCATCCTGGGCTGAACCACCCATGTCCGAGGCGCCTTTCACCGGCGGTACCTGGAATGAGGCCGAGCCCGCCGCCCTGGCCCCGCTCACGGCGGTGGAGCGCTTGCGCGGCGGCACCCGCCTTGTCGCCCTTGCGCTGCTGACGGCGGTGAGCCTCGCCCTGTTTCTCCTCGGCCACAACCTGCGCCGCGTCCTCGGGCGCCGGGTGCGCTTTCACTTTGGCGCGGCCCGGCTTTGGAGCCGGGGCGGGCTCTGGCTGATGGGGCTGGCCCACGTCGTACACGGACGCCCGCTCGCGCGCGGTGCACTGGTGGCCAATCATTCGAGCTGGCTCGATATCTTTGCCTTGCGCGCGACACGGCTGATCTACTTCGTCTCCAAAGCCGAGGTCGCCGATTGGCCCGGCATCGGCTTTATTACGCGCGTCACAGGCACCGTGTTCATCGAGCGCCGCCGCAGCCATGCCAAGCGTCAGGAACGCATCCTTTTAGAGCGCATCGCCGCCGATCAGGTGCTGTGCTTTTTCCCCGAGGGCACCTCGACCGACGGGCAGCGCGTGCTGGAGTTCAAATCATCGCTGTTCTCGGCCTTTTTTCAGGAAGGCCCTGCCGAGGACGTGGCCGTCCAACCGGTCTCACTCTGCTATCACCCCGCCCCCGGCCTGCCGGCGAGCTTTTATGGCTGGTGGGGGGCGATGGGTTTTGAAGCCCACCTCTGGCAGGTGCTCTGTCGCTCAAGGGGGGGCAGGGTGGAGGTGGTGTTTCATCCTGCTGTCAGCCCTGCCGATTTTGCCGATCGCAAGGCGTTGGCCCAGCACTGTCAGGCGGCCGTAGCGGCAGGCCATGCCGGTGGCGGGGGCTAGAGCGAACGCCTGCGCCATGCTAGCCAAGGCCAGCGCAACTGTTTCAAGGCCGCCATGACCGATTTCGAACCGCCGCGCATCGGTGTGCGCCCGCCTGCCGATCCTCCCAAGATCAGCCTGGATGTCTCGCCCAACCAAAGCGCATCCACCCCGGAGGCGCTCAGCCAATGGCTGCTCGACCAGCGCGTCGAGGAGGTCGAGTGCACCACCCCCGATTTTGCTGGCATCGCCCGGGGTAAAGTGATGCCGGCGCGCAAGTTTTCGGCCTTTCAGCCGGTCTACCTGCCGACCTCGCTGTTCTTTCTCACCATCACCGGCGATTATCCCGACCTGACCAACTTCACCGGCTACGACATCGATGCCGATCTGGCGCTGGTGCCCGATCTTGCCACCGCGCGGGCTGTCCCTTGGGCCAACGACCGCTCGGTGCAGGTGATCCACGACGTCTGCAACCGCGAGGGTGCTTTGATCGAATACGCCCCGCGCTCGGTGTTGCGCCGTGTGCTGGGGCTTTATGCCGAGAAGGGCTGGCGTCCGGTGGTCGCGCCCGAGATCGAGTTCTATCTCACCCGCCCCAACACCGATCCCGACTATCCACTGGAACCTCCGGTTGGGCGAACGGGGCGG
>JBCDHK010000028.1:0-18357 GCA_038750185.1 Pseudomonadota bacterium | reverse complement strand
TCTGCGGCAAGGGCGGCTATGTCGATGCCATGGGCTATGATCTCTCGCTCACGCGCGCGCCCATCGGCCCGATCCAAGCTGTGCTAGAGGCGATGCGCGCCAAGGGCTATCACATCCTGCACACGCGGGAGGGCCACCGCCCCGATCTGTACGATCTGCCGCCCAACAAGCGCTGGCGCTCGCAGCGCATCGGTGCCGGGATCGGCGATGCGGGGCCTTGCGGTAAGATCCTGGTGCGCGGCGAACCGGGCTGGGACATCATCGAAGAGCTTTACCCCGCACCGGGCGAGACCATCATCGACAAGCCGGGCAAAGGTTCGTTCTGCGCCACCGATCTGGAGTTGATCCTGCGCACGCGTGGCATCGAAAACCTCATCCTGACCGGCATCACCACCGATGTCTGCGTCTCGACCACCATGCGCGAGGCCAACGACCGCGGCTTCGAGTGCCTGGTCCTCGAAGACTGCTGCGGGGCAACGGATGCGGGCAACCACGCCGCCGCCCTCCAGATGGTCAAGATGCAGGGCGGGGTGTTTGGCGCGGTTGCCGACAGCACCAGCCTGATCGCGGGCCTGCCGTGAGCCCTCCCGGCCAGACGCCCCAAGGCGCCCTTAGCCTGGAGACCATCGGCATGACCATGCGCTTCGGCGCCTTCACCGCGCTTGACGATGTCTCCATCCGCATCGAACCGGGGACGTTCCAGGCGCTCCTCGGCGAGAACGGCGCGGGCAAGTCGACGCTGGTCAAATGCATCATGGGCTTCTACCACGCCAGCGCGGGCCAGATGCTCGTCGGCGGGCGCGAGGCGCGCGTGCCCGATCCGCGCGCGGCCCATGCGCTCGGGCTCGGCATGGTCTACCAGCACTTCACACTGGTGCCCTCGCTCACCGCCGCCGAAAACCTGGTCATCAGCCGTGAAGACACCCCTGAGATCATCGACTGGCGCCAGGAGCGCGCGGCGCTGAGCGACTTCATGGCGCGCATGCCCTTCCAAGTGCCTCTCGACCGCCCGGTGCGCACGCTCGCCGCCGGCGAAAAGCAAAAGCTCGAAATCCTGAAGCAGCTCTATCTCGGGCGCCGCTTTCTCATTCTCGACGAGCCCACCTCTGTCCTCACCCCCGACGAGGCCGACGAAGTCCTGGGCCATGTGCGCGGGCTTTGCCGCCAGGGCGAGATCACGGTGCTGATGATCACGCACAAGTTCCGCGAGGTCGAAGCCCATGCCGACGCCGTCTCGGTCCTGCGCCGCGGCAAGCTGGTGGGCGGGGGCCGGGTCGGCGCGCTCAGCCGCCAGGACATGGCAGCCCTCATGATGGGCGAGGCGACACTGGCCGAGCCCGCCCCTCGAAGCGGCACACCGGGCGCCGTGGTGCTCTCGGCCAAGGGAGTGCGCGCCAAGGACCGCTCTGGCCTCAACGAGATCACCCTCGATGCGCTGGAAGTGCGCGCGGGCGAGATCGTCGGGCTTGCCGGGATCTCGGGCAACGGCCAGGTCGAGCTGATGGAACTCCTGACCGGACAGCGCCCGCTGGAGGCCGGCACCATCGCCGTCAACGGCGCCCCCTACGGCGCGACGCGCGCCCAGGCCCGCATCCACTGCGTGCGCCATCTGCCCGAAGAGCCACTACACAACGCCTGCGCGCCCAAGATGAGCGTGGGCGAGAACATCGGCTTTCGCACCTTTGATCTGAACGGCAGCGGCACCCGCTTTTGGCTGAACCTGGGCGAGATGCGCCGCCGCGCCACCGATCTCGTCGCAGCCTTCAAAGTCAAGACCGCCTCGCTGGAGAGCCCGATCGCCGCGCTCTCGGGGGGCAATGTCCAGCGCGCGGTGCTGGCGCGCGAGTTGTCGGGCGAGGTCGATCTGCTGATCGTGGCCAACCCCTGCTTCGGGCTGGATTTCACTGCCGTTGCCGAAATCCGCGCCAGCCTGATGGCCGCGCGCAACGCAGGCGCGGCAGTCCTCCTGATCTCGGAGGACCTGGACGAGATCCTGGAACTGGCAGACCGGGTGCTGGTGATGTCCGAGGGCACCATCGCCTACGACCGCCCCGTGGCCGAGGCAACGGTCGCCGAGATCGGCCATAAGATGGGCGGGCCGCACTGATGGCCCCCTTGATGGCTGAGGTGGCGGCGCAGCCGTTTGCCTTGCGCTTCGATCCGGCGACGACGGCGCTGATCGTGATCGACATGCAGCGCGACTTCATCGAGGACGGCGGCTTCGGCGCCTCGCTCGGCAACGACGTCACGCCGCTACAGGCCATCGTGCCGACCACGGCCAGGCTGCTCGCCGCCGCCCGCGCCGCCGGGCTCGCCGTGATCCACACCCGCGAATGCCACGCCCCCGATCTCTCCGATTGTCCCCCCGCCAAACTGCACCGCGGCACGCCGAGCCTCAGGATCGGCGATCCGGGGCCGATGGGGCGCGTCCTGATCGCGGGCGAGCCGGGGGCTGAGATCGTCCCCGCCCTCGCCCCGCGCGCGGGCGAGATGGTCCTCGACAAGCCGGGCAAGGGTGCCTTCCACGCCACCGCACTCGGGGCACATTTGGAGCGCCTGGGCACACGCACCCTGATCTTTGCCGGTGTGACCACCGAGGTCTGCGTCCAGACCACCCTGCGCGAGGCCAACGACCGCGGCTTCGACTGCCTGCTCGCCGAGGACGCCACCGAGAGCTATTTTCCCGAGTTCAAAGCCGCCACCCTGGCCATGATCCGCGCCCAGGGCGCCATCGCCGGCTGGACCGCCACCACCGCCCAAATCGAGGCCGCCCTGAAGTCCGAGCCTGGTGGGATGGCGCCTCACCTGCCTGGTCTCTTACAGGGCGGCTGGCAGGCGCTGGAGTTCGCGCCGTTTCGCGAGGGCGTCGAGATCTTCTGGCTCAAGCAAGGCACGCCCGGCGTTGCGCTGTTGCGCTACGAGGCGGGGGCGGGTGTGCCCGAACATCTGCACACCGGGCTGGAGACGATCCTGGTCCTCGACGGCAGCCAAAGCGACGAACGCGGCACCTACCGCGCGGGCGCCTTGGTGTTAAACCCCGAGGGCAGCGTGCATTCGGTCTGGTCCGAGGAGGGCTGCGTGGTCTTGATCCAATGGGAGCGCCCGGTTCGATTTACTTATTGAGCAGCATGTAAGGCCAACGTGCGCGCTTTAAGCATGCGGCCCGCGCCTTCTACTGGGCCAGCGTACTGTCAAACGGTCTCGGCGTTATCTTTTTGGCCAGCGTAGCGGCCCGAGATCCAGACTTCGGGCCGGTGTCCGCCCAGCCCCTGTCCCATGCTCTGCCGTCCAGCCAGAGGTTGAGGCTGCGCCGTCTGAGCAGGTCGGGCTCGCCATGGGGGCATATTCTGCTAGGTTTACGGTCATGCGCTGGCTGTCTGTCCTCCTTTGTCTTGCTGTATCGCCCGCCTGGGCGTGGGAGTTCACGCCGAGCCCGATCTGCACCCTGTCGCACGACTGGGAAGCCTCAAGCGTGCGCGTGACCTACGATCCGCGCGTGCCCGAATACGCCATTGCCCTGAAGCGAGCCGTGCCGTGGCCCGAGGATGGGGCGTTTACGATCCGCTTTGAAGGACCGCAGGGGCTCACCATCTCCACCTCGCGCCACCAGCTCTCCGAAGGCGGCGCCGTGCTCACCGTCACCGACCGCGGCTTTGGCAACGTGCTCGATGGGTTGCAATTCAACCGCACCGCAATTGCGCGCACGGGCTCGGCGGCGCTCTCCGTACCTCTTGAGGGTGCTGCCCCGGCGGTGGAGGCATTTCGGGCCTGCGCGACGGCACCGGTGGTCTGAGACGGTGATCGCTTGCGCTCAAGAAGCGGCCTCGAAGTGTTTGGTGGCCTTCTCAAACTTGTCACGACATCCCGGGTTGCAAAAGCCGACGACCTTGCCCCGGTAGAGCGTCAAGGCGTCCTCAGAGACCGGATTGCCAGACCACGGGCAGGTCTTGTTGGCGCACTCTTCGAGTTTCAGTGGGCTCATTGTCTTCAGGGCTCCCTATGTTGGCCATCCTCGTTTCTACGGTGGGCATTGTAGGACAGCATCAGCCCTGGCAGAATGACACAATGCACGCAAATTCTGCCAAAAGCGGCACAGCACGCACCGTCGCCATCGTGGTGTATGACCATGTCAAGCTGCTCGATGTGACGGGGCCGCTCCAAGTGTTCTCCGACGCACGCAACGAAGACGGCGCCCCGGCCTACCGTGTGCAACTCGTGTCCTCCAAGGGCGAGCAGGTATCGACGGACACCGCCCTGGCCCTGCCGGCCAAACCCCTGACGGAAGCCCTCGACGTGGACACGGTGATCGTGGCGGGAGGGGTTGGCGCTTTGGAGGCGCGCTACTCGACCGCTCTCACGGCCTTCTCACGGCACGCGTTCGTGCGCGCAAGGCGCTTGTGCTCTGTGTGTCTGGGGGCTTTCATTCTGGCCGAGGCGGGCATCCTGAAAGGCCGGTGCGCCACGACGCACTGGTCCAAGACCCATGACCTGCAAAGCAGCTATCCCGAGACCACTGTGCTGGGTGATCGGATCTTTGTGCGCGATGGCCCGGTCTGGACCTCGGCGGGGGTGACGGCGGGCATCGATATGGCGCTTGCGCTGGTCGAGGAAGATCTGGGGCTCAAAGAAGCCTTGCGTCTTGCCCGCGTGCTGGTCGTGCCGATCAAGCGCCACGGCGGGCAAAGCCAGTTCAGCGTGGGGCTGCGCCATCAGATCTCCCATACTTCGGGCAAGTTCGATGCGCTGCTGGCGGCAATCCAGGAGAGGCCGGGCGATCCCCACACAGTGCCGCTCATGGCAGCGCGCACCCATATGTCCGAGCGGAATTTTGCGCGTGTCTTCAGGGCTGAGATTGGAAAATCACCCGCCCAATTCGTGGAAGAGATGCGCGTGGAGGCGGCGCGCGATGCGCTGTTGAACGGTGCGATAGCGCTCAAGGATGCCGCCGCGCACTTTGGTTTTGGCTCGGATGAAAATATGAGGCGGGCCTTCAAGCGCCAGTTTGGCGTGACGCCCTCAAGTATCTTGGAGCAGTTCAGCTCAAACTGAGAAGAGGCGTCGAACGCCAGCATTGCCCGCAAAGCGGGCTTTGCTTTGACGTCCTTCGACGGGGGCGTGCAGCGAAAGCCCTGTGCCCGCTCACCTACCCCAGACCCGCCCGGCGCCGTAGTTCTTCGGGCTTTGCACCACCCAGCCCCGCCCGGTTGGCGAAGATCAACACAAAGACCGCCAGCGCCAAAAACAGCACGGCAATGGGAGATTTGATAAGAAACAACGGGTCGCCGCCAGAGGCCGAGAAGCCGCCGCGGATCAGCTCTTCGAGTTGGGGCGACAGCAAAAACCCGATCACAAAGGGCAGGATCGAGATCTCCAGCCGCCGCAGAACATACCCGATCACGCCAAATATCATCACCACCCAGATCGCGATGAAGCCGCCGTCCTGCGCATAGACCGCCGTCAGCGAGATGAGCAGTACCAGCGGCAGCATGATGCTCTTGGGGATGCGCGTCAGCACCCCGAGCGCGCGCAAAAACACACCCCCCACCGTCCAATTGAGCAGGTTGGCCACCACCATTAGCGTGAACAGGGCAAAGGCGATCACCAGATCGGTGTTGAGGATCGTGCCGAAGTCCTCGATCACCCTGATCTCGGTAAAGCGGAACACATGGGGGCCGAGGGTGAAGTCTCCCACGGACTCGACCGCTAGGATGATGAAGACCGCCGCGAAGTTGCCGGGGATGCCGAGGCTCATGACCGGGATCAGGTTTGCGCCTGAGACGGCGGAGTTTGCCGCCTCGGTTGCCGCAACGCCCTCGGGGGCGCCGGTGCCGAAGACTTCGGGGTGTTTTGAGGTACGCCGCGCCACATCGTAGCCGAGCGTTGCCGCCAGCGTCGTGCCGATCCCGGGCAAGGCGCCGATGGCGGTGCCGATGGCGGCTGAGGTGAAGATCCGCGGCAACAGGCGCCGGCGCTCGCGCCAGGACAGGTGCCCCTCGCGGTCTTCGGGTGGGGGCGTTGCACGGCCGCCCGCCAGCCGGCTGCGCGCTGCGTCCTCAATGCCGACAAACACCTCGCCCAGGATCAGAATGCCGAGGATGGCCGAGGTGAGCGGCAGCCCGTTGCCAAGCTCGGCAATACCAAAGGTCATGCGCGGGCCAGCGCCGCTCAGCGTCGAGCCGACCAGCGCGAGCAGCATGCCAAGGACACCGATCGCCAGGCCCTTGAGCGGCTCACGCCCGGCAACCGCGGCCATGAAGGAGAGCGACAAGATGATGAGCGCCGCCTTCTCCGGCAGATCGAGTACGCGCTCGATCAGGATGGCCAGCACCGGTGCGGTCAGAAACAGCGCGATGTCGCTAAAGCTATCGCCGCAGACCGAACTGAAGTGGGCGATCTTGAGGGCTTTGCGGCCTTGGCCCTTGAGCGCCATCGGGTGGCCGTCGAGCGTCGTCAGGTAGGCATCCGGTGTGCCCGGTGTGTTGAACAGGATCGCAGGGACGGCCCCGCCGACCGTCGCGCCCTTCATCACGCCGATGAGAAACCCGAGAATGGGCAAGAGGGCATCGTCGCCCACCCCGAACAGCGAGATCAGCACCGGCAGCGCGAGGGCCATGGCAAACGGCCCATTGAGGCCCGGCGTCGCGCCAACGGCGATCCCGGTGGTCAGTCCGGCAACCACCATGGCAAACGGGAGCAGATCCAGCGCGCCGTTCGCATCGGTGAAGACAGCGGCGATCCCGAGGAGGATGTAGTCAACGACAAGGTCCAACAGTCAGCCCCCTGCTGTCTCAAAGGCGCCGCACCCGGTCAGAACTCGCCGTTGGGTGGGAGTAAAACGTTTTGGAGGAAGACATCGAAGATCAGGATCGATGCGAGCAACACCGCCGCCGTCGCCAGGACCGCCGTGCGCCGCACCCGCCCCTCGGTCAGCCCGATCAGCCCGAGCGCGAGGCAAAACCCGCCCGCCACAAAACCGAGATACTTGTAGGGCACGCTGTCGGAGTGGTTGCGATAGGATCCCTCAAGCACGTCCAAGGCCCCCAATGCGGCAACGGTGAGCGGGCCGAGCCAGTACATCAGCACCAGCCCCCCCGCCACGATGGCGAGCAGGGCGGTGAGAAACGCGAGGTTGGTGCGTGTCAGCCGAGACCCGCCGAGAGATCCGCCGAGAGACCCACCGGGCTCGGATGGGCGCGCGCGACGGGCAAGCAGGATCTGCAACGCCCCGAGAAAGGCCAAGGTGGCGGCAAGCAAAACGGGGAAGAAGGCGTCCCCAGGCTCCTCCCGCCCGATGGTGTTGACGAAGAGAAAGCCTGTCCTGATGTCGTTGGGAAACCAGAGGGTCAGGCACAGAACTGCGCCGATGAATACCACGCCACCAAAGCCAGTGTCCCACCGGCTCGGTGCCGCCTTGCCCCTGGTGTGGGAGCGATCTCCGATCTCCCCCATGGTTACTGCAACAGCTTCACCATGGCGCGGTTGGCCTCAAGGTTTTCCTTGAGCTGCGCCTTGAGGGCCTCACCGGCGGTGAAGAGCGGGCCTGGGGGGTACTGCTTGGTGACGAATTGCGCGGTCTTGGATCCCGGGTTGTTCAGCACCTCGTGTACCGCCGCCGTGATCGCCTCGGCTGCTTCAGGGTCCATGCCCTTGGGGCCGACCATCACGAACTGAAAGCCGAGACCTTGGCCCATGATGCCGCGCTCGATGAGGGTCGGTGTATCCGGTGCCTGCACCAGACGGCTGGGCTCGGCGGAGGCCAAGATCACCAACTCACCAGCGGCGACGAGCGGGCGCTGCACGCCGCCGCCCCAGCCCACATTGGCATCATTGGCAACCAGCGCGTTGACAGCCGACTTGCCGCCCTTGCCGCGTAAATGGTTCACTTGGATGCCAAAATGGCGCGCGACCACTTCGGCGCCGGCTTCGACCTGGTTGCCCCAGTTCGCCCAAACGATCGGCGTGCCGGACTGCGCCGCCGCCACCATATCGTCCAGGGTCTTCCAGCCGCTGTCAGCGCGCGCGAGCACGGCCATCTGGGAGCCGGCGGTCATGGTGAGATAGGTGAAATCGTCGATCTGGATGTTCTCGTTGGTCGGAAAATCAAAGGTCGTGTTGATCGCAAGGCCGACCGTCAGCCCGTCAGCCGGAGCGTCCTTTAGCTGCGAGGCCATGACCCGGCCACCGCCGCCGGCCTTGTTCTCTGGGATGATCCGCCAGCCCTTGAGCGCTTCGAGCTCCTCGGCCAGTGCGCGCGCCTGGGTGTCGGTGCCGCCGCCTGCGCCAAAGCCGATCCAGAACTTGATCGGCCCCGAGGGCTCCCAGTCGGCCTGGGCTTGTCCGGATGCCAGGCCAAGCGCGAGAATGGCCGCGAATAGTCGTTTCATGTGATCCGCTCCTCTGCTGGTCGTCTTGTGTTGTTGCGCTCTGCCATGGCGAGGCTGTGGGCCTTTGCTGGCGCGGCCTCTTGCAATGCGGTGGCACGCCAACTCGACGTTTGAGCTTCAAAACCATAGAGAATGGGATCAGAGTGGGGGTCAACAGATTTCCTCAGATGAAAGCCCTGGCGTGCGCCTTACCCTGCTTGGAACTGGAACACCCGCCCCGTCGCTGACGCGGCAAAGTTCGGGGTATTTGTTGGAGATCGGCGAGGACGTCCTCGTCCTCGATCACGGGCCGGGGGCGGCGCATCGCTTGCTCGAAGCGGGCCGCCAGCCGCGCGAGATCAGCCACCTGTTGCTCTCCCATCTCCACTACGACCACATCGCCGATGTGCCGCGGCTGGTGCTCCAGCGCTGGGACAGCGGCGCAGGCCACATCGGGGCGCTGCCGATCTGGGGCCCTGCCCCCCTCGCCCAGGTCTGCGAGCGGTTGTTTGGGCAGGACGGCGCGTTCGGCCCGGACATCGCCTCGCGGATCGGACACCAGGCCAGCCTGGATGTCTTCGCCGCCCGGGGCGGGGACGGCGCACGGGCCTGGCAAGCACCGCACATCACCGAGGTCGGGGCGGGCGAGGTGATCGAGGGGCAAGGCTGGCGGGCAATCCTCGGGCGCGCGCAGCATTTCGAGCCCTACCTCACCTGCCTTGCCTATCGCTTTGAGACAGCCGCTGGCACGCTGGTCTATTCCGGCGACAACGGCGGTGTGACGGACGACATGGTGCGCCTGGCCCAGGGCTGCGATCTGCTC
This sequence comes from Pseudomonadota bacterium, assembly GCA_038750185.1. Classification (GTDB taxonomy): domain Bacteria; phylum Pseudomonadota; class Alphaproteobacteria; order Rhodobacterales; family Rhodobacteraceae; genus Thermohalobaculum. Next base: position 9,171 of record JBCDHK010000028.1, on the reverse strand, counting down.
ATTCACATGTGCCACTTCGCGGCTGGAGACGAGCCGAGTGTGGCCTACCGTCAGGCCGCCGGCGGCCATCTGGACGTGGCGGAGACAGCCGCGCGCGCGGGGGCTGGGGCGCTGGTGCTCACCCACATGCCGCCGCCGCTCGACACCCCTGGGGTTATGGAACGTTTGGTGGCTGAGATGGCTGGGATCTACTCGGGCCGCATCATCATCGGCAAAGACCTGATGCGCCTCACCTTTGATGAGGGTGGCGGGGCGCGGATCGACTGACGCTCCACCTCTCACAGTAAAAAACGCAAGGGCAGGGCGGTGCATTCTCCCCTCGACAAACTGCGCACATCGGTCTCGGACGAGACCATCCGCCTCGCCGCCTGCCGGGCGGCCGAGGCTGCGTCCCAGACCCTCCTCGGCCACGCGCTTTTCACGGTGATGCGGCTACACCGCGACTGTATGGAGGTCGAGCGCCTCTATTCGAGCCGCCCCGAGGCCTACCCCCCAGGTGGGCGCAAAGCCAAGAAGGATACGCCCTGGAGCGCCCATGTGCTGACAGCGGGTCAGGTCTTCCATGGCGCCACGGCCGAGGACATCCGCTGGGCGTTCGACGACCATGACCGCATCCTCGGGCTCGGTCTGGAGTGTGTGATCAACGTGCCCCTGCGCGGGAGAGGGCAGGTGATCGGCACCGTGAATTTCCTCGCAGGCCCAGGCGCGCTGCGTGCCGAGCATATCCCCGTGGCCGAGGCGATCGGTGCGTTGCTGGCCCCCGCACTTTGTGAGCCCCCACCCTGAACGCCTGCTCTGGGCTGCCATTCAGCCTCAGCGCCCGATGGCATAGGCCTGCATAAAGCGCGGCGTCGCAGCAGCGCGCACCATGCCGCCCGTAAAGCCTGCCGCACAGACCCGCCCGAGGGACCAAGCCGGCTGGACAGAGAGCCGATGGCCGCGGTCCGCAAGCGCACGACGTGTGGCTTCGGGAAACCGGTCCTCGATATGCACGAGGCCGGGCTCCAAGCCGCGCGGGAAAAACGACGAGACATACTGCGCCGTGTGGAACTGCGGCGCATCGATCGCTGCCTGGAGGGTCATCCGATGAGTGCAGATATGGAGCAGCGTCGAGAGCGTCCACTGCTCCTGCTGGTCGCCGCCCGGCGTGCCAAGCCCCAGATAGGGTGCGCCGTCCCGCGTCACGATGGTCGGGGTCAGGGTTATCCGCGGGCGCCGTCCGGGGCCAAGCGCGCCGGGCAGGCGCCGGTCGAGCCAAAACGCTTGCCCGCGTGTCGTGACGTTGAAGCCAAGCGCGGGCACCGCAGGTGCGCTCTGTAGCCAGCCACCGCTTGGCGTTGCCGAGACGAGATTGCCCCAGCGGTCGACCACGTCGAGATGGACCGTATCGCCCTCGATCTCCGGCAGATCCGCGAAAGTCGGCTCGCCAAGCCCGACACTGTGCTGCGCGGTGTGGGTGGGGGCTGGACGGGCCAGATGTTCGAGGATGGCGGCCTGGCGGTCGGACCAGTCGTCTGTCGCCGGGCTCGGGCGAAACCGCAGGTCGGCCTCGTGGCCGATGTCGGCGCGCCGGGCAGCGATTGCCTCTGGGCTCAACAGCTGCTTGAGGGGCACGGCGGTGTGGTTTGGATCACCGAGAAAACAGTCGCGGTCTGCAAGCGACAGCTTGGTCGTTTCAATCACCGTGTGCACGAATTGCGCGCTGTCCGGCGCCATGGCCGCGATGTCCAACCCAGCCAGGATCGCCAGGGCCTGCAACAGCGACGGCCCTTGCGTCCACGCCCCGGCCTTGTGGATTTCAAACGCCCCGTAGGGATGGGATAGCGTGTCCTCATAGCTCGCAGACCAGGCGGCCATGTCGTCCGCAGTGAGCAGGCCGGTGTTGCGCCGCCCCGTTCCATCGGCGGTCTCAGTGCGCATGTGGCGATCAATCGCCTCAGCGACAAAGCCACGGTAGAACGCCTCGCGCGCCGCCTCGATCTGGCGCTCGCGGTCGGGGCCTGCCGCTTCGGCCTCCGCGACGATGCGCTGGTAGGTCTTGGCAATCGCCGGCGTGGCAAACAACGCGCCCGCCTCCGGCGCCTGGCCCTGGGGCAGCCAGACCGCAGCCGAGCTTGGCCATTCCTTGGCAAAAAACGCCGCCCCGGCCTGGATCGAGGCCGCCGCGCGGTGGACAAGCGGAAAGCCGTTGGCCGCATAGCCGATGGCCGCCTCCAGGACGTCGCGCACACCCATGGTGCCGTGATCGCGCAAGAGCAGCATCCACGCATCGAACGCGCCTGGCACGACCGCAGGCAAGTGCCCCGTGCCGGGCACGAGCGAGAGCCCCTCCGCGTCAAAGCGCTGGATGGTGGCTGCTGCTGGCGCAACACCTTGTCCGCAGAGCACCTGCGGGCGGTCCTCTCCCGCGGCATGAAACAGGATCGGCACCTCGCCTCCGGGGCCGTTCAGATGCGGCTCGACGATTTGGAGCACGAACCCAGTGGCCACAGCAGCATCGAAGGCATTGCCGCCGCGCTCAAGCAGACCAAAGCCCACGGCGCTGGCCAGCCAGTGCGTGCTGGTGACTGCGCCGAAGGTGCCGCGGATTTCGGGCCGTGTGGTGAATGTCTGGCCCATCTGGATGGTTTCCCCGCTTTGCCGCCCGAGCCGACAGTCTGCCCAGCCCGCAGTCCACCAAGCCCACAACCCATGGGCCAGGGTCCGAGCTTGCCCTCCGATCCTGGACAGGGCGGTAGAGTATCAGCCCAGAGTACTTATCAGCGATGTGGCTTGGGTTGGCCACCGCCGTGATGGCGTGGAGGCCCCCCCGACGGCAGCGCATTGTGCCAGACTGGTGATGAGCAGATCGCCAGCAGCAGAAAGGAGCATCCACCCATCACGGCGGCGAGAGATCGGCAGCCCCCTGCGCCTCACCCCACGCGACAGTGTGGGGTCGGGTATCGCGGAGGAGGCAGCGCTTGGCGCGCGCCGCCGTGGCCCCCATTGCGGTTGGACGCGCAAGGAAGCCACGGCTGCATTGGAGAGCATCGAGAGGTGCAGATCATGCGCTGCTTTGACGTCGTAGCAGGCAGATCCCCTCTCTATTCACTCAAGCCCCATGCAATTCGCATAGTAGGTCACGGTGGCTGGCCAATCCGAGAAGATGCCCTCCACACCCACATCCTGTGCTAGAACGTCGATATACTCGTACATGACACCATCACTGCTCACGACATCGGCAATGGACTGGTAGTACCAACCGCCACCACGCACCAACGGGCCAGAGCGTTCGATAGTCCAGGTGATGATCTTCAGATCGGCTGCCTTGGCCTGCACCGCCAGGGTCGAGGGCACGATCTCACCGTCTGCCAAAGTGACGAGCATCCAGGTGGGCGGCGCGATGTAATTCACGCCCATGGCCTTGAGCTCTGCCATGGTGTTGGGCCAGGTGGCCGGGTCCATGGGCGAGTAGCCCTCGATGTCGTACTCATCCATCAGATAGACCGCCTGCGCGCCGAAGTCGGGCTCGGCCTCGATCCAGTAGAGCACATCGTCGAGATTGAACGATTGCAGCCAGACATCCGAGGGCGCAATACCCGCAGCCTTGTACTCATCGACCAGCTTTTGCGCATAGTCCTGCTGGCTGAAGCCGTTGAAGGGCATCTCGACGGAGGGGGTCTTGAGCTCGGGGGTGAACTTGGCGCCAAGCGACTTGAACAGCTCGATCGACTCGGCATGGGTCATAATCGTCGCAGGCTCTGCCGAATAGAGATCGGTGCGCCAGTCGGCTGTGCCACCGAGATAAGCCTCGACCGTGGTGGCAGCGCTGTCGGCCGCGTCCATCTTGGGCGTGAGGGTGCGGTATTCGGCCAGGGTGATTTCCGAGGTGCGGCACTCGGCCGTGGCCGGTGTATCGCCCTCAGCCGGGGTGAACGGCGTCGTGCAGGTCGCAGCCAGCGGGGTCGCGAGGATGTCGGTGGTGGTGTGCAGATCGTTTTGGGCGTGGCGGCAGACCAGTTCCAGGTCCTTGGTGAAGGTCACGTCGCATTCCAGAATGCCCGCCCCCATGCGCGCGGCGGCGAGATTGGATTCGACCGTGTGCTCGGGAAACTGCATCGGCGCGCCGCGGTGGCCGATGGAAAACAGCGACTGGGCGCCCTCCTGGCCCGAACACGATTGCAGTTTTTCCTTGAGCGCGCCGTCTTGCATCCGGTCGATCAGGTAGTAGGGCCGGGGGCCGAACTCGACCCTGTCGACCGATTGAGCCAAAGCCGGTGCTGCGGCCAGCAGGGCCGATGCGATGAGGCAGATGCGAAACATGGGGTTCCCCTCGGTTGGTGTGTGGGTTTTGAGGCCAGCTTGGTTAGGATATCAGATGGATTTGGATTGGGGCGACGCTCTTGTCGGCTGGGGAGCAGCCAAGCAGCTGAGCGCTCACTCAAGATCATGGAAAAGTTCAGAGCAGCAAATGCGATACGCCTTTACTCTTTATCATTGCTGATCTGAGCCATTTTAAGGATGAACACCCTCTCATTTTGTTCGATCAAATAATACCCTGCCCGTGTGACATCCGTATGACCAACAGTCGCCGGAACGCGCCCTGTACATACCCCAAGCCCGTACACCCCCCAAGCCCGTACACACCCCAGGCGCGTAATGTCATCGAACTGAGAGCGGACGGTTACAGCGGCTTCGCAAACCGCGTGTCTCTTGACGCGATGTCGATCACCAACCACGCACAGGCCCTCGACGTACCCTCCCGGTTTGGCGCGGCGGCCCTCAGGCGGCGTCTCGACCGCATGTGGCCGTATGGGCTGTTACTGCCGGCGCTGGTGTTCCTGAGCGCCTTCACCTACTGGCCGATGGTGCAGGTGGCCATGGCCTCGCTCTGGCAGCGCCGCGCCATCGGTGGTGAGCGCGACTTCGTGGGCCTTGGTAACTACGCCCGTCTCCTGGAGGACGAGGACTTCCTGGGCGCCCTCGCCAACAGCGCCCTCTTCAGCGCCGGCACCGTGGTCCCTGCGATGATGCTGGGGTTTCTCTTTGCCCTGGCGCTGCGCCAAAGCGGGGCGCTGGCCAGCCTCTACCGCGCCATCCTGTTCTTTCCGACCTTGATGCCGCTGGTCGCAGCGGCAGCACTCTTCATCTTTATCTTTCTGCCCGGCATCGGGCTCCTGGACTACTACCTGGCCCAGCTTGGCGTGCGCTCGATCAATTGGCTCGGCGATCCCGATATCGCACTTTGGTCGCTCATGCTGCTGACGGTCTGGAAGAACGCTGGCTATTACATGCTGTTCTTTCTGGCCGGATTGCAATCACTCCCCGAAGACGCCGAAGAGGCCGCGCTCATCGAAGGCGCTAACTGGTGGCAGCGCCAGTGGTTTGTGGTCATCCCCCTGCTCGGGCCGACCTTTGCCTTTGTCACGGTCATCGCGCTCATCACCGCCGTGATCCAGGTCGATCATGTGATCGTGATGACCCAGGGCGGGCCGAACAACGCCACCAACCTGCTGCTCTATTACATCTACCAGCAGGCCCACCAATTCTACGATCTCGGCAAGGCCACCGCGGCGACAGTGGTCACGCTCGGCTTTTTGCTGATGCTCTCGGCGCTCAGTCTCAAGACGATGGAGCGCCGGGTGCATTACGAGAGCTGAGCGATGACACGGGTCTGGCCTGCCATCGGGGCTGCCTGTTTTGCGGGGGTGGTGTTTCTCTGGTCGGCGCCGATCTTGTGGATGCTGCTGGCCAGCCTGCGCCCCGAGAGCTTTGGCAGCCTCGACATGGCCTCACTGGTGCCCGACACCCTGCCGACGGGGGATCAGTTTGCCTATGCGCTGGAGGACGGCGACTGGGTGGTCTGGTTTCTCAACTCGCTGATCTTTGTCACCGGCACGCTGGCGGTCCAGCTCGTCACCATCGCGCTGGCGGGCTATGCCTTTGCGCGGCTGGAGTTTCCGGGCAAAGACTTCCTCTTCTACGTCTTTTTGCTCCAGCTCATGCTGGCGCCACCGGTCTTGATCGTGCCCAACCTCACGACGCTGGTCAGCCTCGGGCTCTACGACAGCCTGATCGGCGCCATGGCCCCCTATTGGGGCTCGGCCTTTGGCACGTTTCTCATGCGCCAGACCTTCCGCGCCATCCCGCGCGATTTCGAGGAGGCGGCCATTGTCGACGGGGCGTCCTGGGGGCAGATCCTCTGGCTCATCCTGCTGCCGCTGGCCCGGCCTGGCATGATCGCCTTTGCCATCGTCTCGGTGGTGTTTCACTGGAACGAATATCTCTGGCCGCTCATGGTCTTGTCGTCGCCCGACAACATGGTCCTGACCGTCGGCCTCGTGAGCTTCGCGCTCGGCGCGGAGGGGGCGTCGGACTGGGGGCTGATCGCCGCCGGAACGCTCCTCGTCGTGGCACCGCTGGCGGTCGCGTTCGTCGCCTTCCAGCGCCAATTCGTCAACAGCTTCATGTCGACAGGGATCAAATAGGAGAAGCCGATGCCGTCTCTCAACACCATCGTCAGCGCGCTGGCGCTGGCCGCCTTCGCCACCACCGCCAGCGCCCAGGAAAAGATCGAGTTCATGTTCCCCGCCCCCGTGCAGGGCAAGCTCTCGCGCGAGATGCAGCGCATCGTCAAAGCCTATAACGCCGCCCAGGACGAGGTCGAGGTGGTGGGCGTCTTCACCGGCTCCTACGACGACACCAAGATCAAATCCCAAGCCGCCACGGAGGCCGGACGCCCGCCTGCGGTGGTGCTGATGTCGGCCAATTTCGCGGCTGAGCTGGCCATGAACGACCTCATCGTGCCCATCGCCGAGATCGCCCCCGAGGGCACCGATCTGGACGCCTTCCTCGGCGAGTTCTGGCCGGCGGTGCGCGCCAATGCGCTCTTCAATGGCGAGCTTTACTCGGTGCCCTTCCAAAACTCGACCCCGATCCTCTACTACAACAAAGAGCACTTCGCCGAGGCCGGTATCGAGCAGCCGCCCGAGACCTGGTCGGATTGGATCGAGGCCGCCAAAGCCCTCACCAAACCCGATGGCGAGCGCTGGGGCCTGATGATGCCGTCGAACTACGACTACAACGGCTGGCTGGTGCAGTCGCTGGCCATGGCCTCGGGCGGCTCGTTCTACAACACCGCCTATCCGGGCGAGATCTTCTACGATCACGCCTCGACCAAAGCCGCCCTCAAGCTCTGGCGCGACATGGCCCACGAGCACGCCGCCATGCCCACCGGCGTGACCGACAACAAGGCCGTCTCGACCGCGTTTTTCGCCGGCAAAGCCTCGATGATCGTGCTCTCCACCGGCGCGCTCTCCTTTGTGCGCGAGAACGCCTCCTTCGAGTATGATGTGGCCTTCATGCCGCGCAATGTGCGCAATGCGGTGCCCATCGGCGGCGCCTCGCTGGTCTCGTTCAAGGGCACGAGCCCCGAGCAGAAAGCAGCGGCCTGGAAGTTCATCTCGCATCTGGTCTCGCCCGAGGTGATCGGCGGCTGGTCGCGCCATACGGGCTATTTCGCACCGCGCCAGACCGCCTATGATCTGCCAGAGATGCAGGAGTTCGTCGCCAACAACCCCGATGCGCTGCGCGCGGTCGAGCAGCTCGAATTCGCCGGCCCCTGGATTGCGACCTACAACACGGTCGCCGTGCGCAAGGCGGTCGAGGACGAGATGCAGGCGCTCCTCTCGGATGCGGAGCTTTCCATCGAGGAGGCGGCAGCGCGCGCCCAGGAAAACGCCGACGAGATCCTGGCACCTTACGTCGAAGAGACCGTGCTCAAGTTCTGAGCCGACCCGCCCTTCCCCGCGCGCTTTGGGGAAGGGTCCTTTCGGAGCCATCGATGCTGCTTGCCCAAATCACCGATCTTCACATGCGCCGCGACGACACGCCCCTCTCGGGCGCCGTGGTGACCCGACCCTACATCGCCGCGGCGGTGGCGGCGGTGAATGCCAGAGCCCCCGATGCGGTCCTGATCACCGGCGATCTGACCGACATCGGCACGGCGGAGGAATATGCGCTGCTGCGCGCCGAGCTTGATCGCCTCAACGCCCCCTACTTCGTGCTGCCCGGCAACCACGACCGCCACGCGCCGCTGCGGGCCGCCTTTCACGATCATGCCTATCTGCCGCCTGAGGGGCCGCTCGACTGGGTGATCGAGGACTTTCCCCTCCGCCTCATCGGCCTCGATACGGTGGTGGCAGGTAGCGGGCATGGCAGCCTGGCCCAGAGCACGCTGGACTGGCTTGGGGCAAGGCTCGGCGAAGACACGCGCCCGACCGTGGTCGGGCTACACCACCCGCCGTTTCCGACGGGCATCTTAGGCATGGACAAGATCATGTGCCTGAACGGGGCCGACCTCGCCCCCCTGATCGCCGCCCACCCCCATGTCGAGCGCGTCGTGGCCGGGCACCACCACCGCCCGGTCCAGATCCGTTGGGCGGGTACGCTCTGCCAGATCGCGCCCTCGGTTGCACACCAGGTGGCACTCGATTTCACCGAGCGTGACGCAGCGGAGTGGATCCTGGAGCCCCCCGCCTTCCTGCTGCACACCTGGGACGGGACCCATCTCATCACCCACACCGCCTATATCGGCGATTATGGTGCAGCCCAGCCGTTTCGCCTCGATCCGGCCTATCCGGGGAAGCCACCGGCCTGAGCCGCCGCTCAGGCGGGGGGCAATGCCGCCCCGCGCGCATCGAAGGCATGGAGGCAAGCCGGATCGGCACCAAAGCGCACCACCGTGCCCGGTACGGTGCGCGCAGACCCCTCATGGCGCAGCCTGAGCGTTTCATCGCCCACGCGCAGATGCAGCAGCGTCTCCCCGCCGAGCGGCTCGACCTGCTCGACCGTGCCCTCCCACATGAGCCAGTCCTCCCCCCCAGGCGCCAGACGCAGATGCTGGGGGCGGATGCCGATCTCGGCTGCAGCCGCTAGCGGCTCTGGCAACAGCGCGCCAGCGGCGCTGCGCGCGCCCTCAGTGCTCTCGACCGCGATCAGGTTCATGGCCGGCGCCCCGATAAACCCAGCCACAAAGCGATTGGCCGGGCGCTCGAACAATGCCTCGGGCGTGCCGATCTGCTGGATGGTGCCCCCGTGGAGCACCACCACACGATCGGCCATGGACATCGCCTCCACCTGATCGTGGGTGACATAGACCATGGTGGCGCCCAGGCGGCGCTGCAGGGCGCG
>JBCDHK010000027.1:0-19811 GCA_038750185.1 Pseudomonadota bacterium | reverse complement strand
GCCCGGATCAAGCACGCCCACCACTTGCCGCCCGCCGGTGTGCCAAAGCGCTAGCGCATAGAGCACGGTGCCGGTGCCGAGTGTGGCGATAAAGGCGTCGATCTTGGCGACCTCGACCAGGAAACCATTGCAAAAACCGACAAAGGCGCCCATCGCCAGCACCAGCACGACTGCCAAAGGCCAGGGCACGCCCATTAGTTGGAGCGAAATAGCCAGCACATGCCAGAGCACGATGCCATAGCCCACCGTCAGATCGATCCGCCCGGCCACCATAGGGATCATGGCCGCCAGCGAGAGCAGCGCGATGATCGCTTTGTCGGAGATGATGGCGCGCAGGTTGAGGAGCGTCGGGAAAGTGTCGGGCAAGAGGATCGAGAATAGCGCGATCAAGCCCAGCATCAGGATGACTAGCCCGTAGACCGGCACCAGACGCAGCAGTTTAGCTGCCGTGCTCAGCCCTTTGAGATCAGCCTTGGTCGGCTCCAGCGCGTCCGAGTCGAGCGATTGCATGGGCTCAGGCTCCCAAAGCTGTGGCAGGGGTGTCGCCGGCGGAGGCGGCCTGGATCAGCGACTCGGTGGAAAGCGCCACGCCGCTCAGATCAGCCACGATGCCGCCGCGGCTAAACACCAACGCGCGGTGGCAGATGCTGGCGACTTCCTCGAAATCGGTCGAGACCACGAGTACCGCCATCCCCGAGCCTAGCGCCTCGAAGAGGAGGGCATAGATCTCGGCCTTGGCGCCGACATCGACGCCGGCGGTGGGGTCTTCGGCAATGAGCAGCCTGCGCCCCGTCGCCAGCCAGCGCCCGACCACGACCTTTTGCTGATTGCCGCCCGAGAGGGCTTCGATGGCCAGCGTCGGATCGTTGGGTGAGAGGCCGAGCGCGCGGCCCAGCGCCTCGGCCTCGCGGTCCTCCTCGGCGGGGCGCTTGAAGGTGAGCAGCCCCCGCCCTGCGGCAGCCGGATTGATATAGGCGTTTTCGCGGATGGTGAGGGCAGGGGCGATGGACTCGACCAGCCGGTCGCGTGCCACGAGGCCAATGCCTGCCGCCATGGCGGTGCGCGGTGTGCTGAGATCAGGGGCTGCGCCCTCCAGCAGGATCTCGCCCGTGGCCGCCTCGGCGCCGAAGAGTGCGCGCCCGATGCTCTCATGCCCTGCACCGCGCAGACCGACCAGCCCGACCAACTCGCCGCGGCGCAGCGTGAGATCGACCGGGCCTGCGCTGGCGGTCTTGAGGGCCGAGCACTGCAACACCGTCGCGCCCTCATCGGGTTTGGGGCGCTGGATCTCGCGGGTCTTGCGCCCGACGATGAGGGCGACGAGTTCGTCGGTGTCGGTATGGGCCACCTCGCGCACGCCCACCATGGCGCCGTCGCGCAACACGGCGGCACGGTCGGCGATGCGGAAGATTTCATCCAAGCGGTGGCTGACGTAGATCATGCCCACCCCCTTGTCGCGCAACGGGCGCAGCGCCTCGAACAGGCGCTCGACCTCGTCGGCGGGCAGGCTGGCGGTGGGCTCGTCGAGCACCAGGAAGTCGCACTCGACCGCGAGCGCGCGCGCAATCGCCACCAGGGATTTCTCGGTGCGGCTCAGATCGCCGACGCGTGTGCTGGGATCGAAGCGGCACTCAACCCGCGCAAGGGCGGCGGCAGCAGCATCTTCGGCGGCGCGCCAGTCGATCAGGCCACGCTTGCGGGCAAAGCCCTGGGCAAGCGCCATGTTCTCGGCCACGCTCATCCAATCGATCAGGCCGAGATCCTGGTGGATGAAGGCCACGGCCTGGCGCGCATCGACGCGCCCTGGTGTGTGGACGTATGGCACGCCGTCGATCAGCACGCGGCCTTCGTCGGCGCGGTGGATGCCGCCGAGGATCTTGATCAAGGTGGATTTGCCGGCCCCGTTTTCGCCAAGCAGCGCGACTATCTCGCCGCGTCCGACATGCAGCGACACGCCCCGCAGCGCCAAAGTGCCGCCGAAGGATTTGGTCACGCCGTCGAAAAACAGTCCCTGGCTATGGCGAGGGGCCATCCGAATTCCTCCCTGTTCCGGCCGCCGTGTGATTCCGCGTTACCGGTAACACAACCATCAAGAGCACGGAGGCTGGCTGCGTCAAGACTAAAATGTTATCGGTAACGCAACGCTGATCGCCCTGGGTGTGGGCTAAAGCGACGGAACAAAGCGAGATGGACAAGCGAAAACCGAGCCTCAGCGAAGTCGCCGCCGCCGCCGGCGTCTCCAAGATGACCGCCTCGCGGGTGCTGCGCAATTCGGGGCGGTTTTCCGAGGAAACCCGCGCCAAGGTGCTCCAGGAGGCCGCACGGCTCAATTATGTGCCGAACCGGCTGGCCTCGGCCTTTGCCTCCGAGACCACCTCGACGCTGGTGGGGGTGCTGGTGCCGCGGCTCTCGGGGGGGATGTTCGGCCAGGTGGTCGAATCGATCGACGTCACGCTGGCGCGGCTCGGCTTTCAGACCTTGATCGGCAGCTACGAACACTGCCCCGACCAAGAGGAGCGCTGGCTCGGCTCGGTGCTGGCCTGGCGCCCGGCGGGGCTGATCCTGACCGGGCGCGCCCACTCTGAGCGCACCACCGCCATGCTCAAGGCCGCCACCTTGCCCCTGGTCGAGATCTGGGACCTCAACACCCGTCCGCTCGATATCTCAGTCGGCATCGACCACTTCGACTGCGGCTAGGAGATGGGGCGGCTGTTCGTCTCGCACGGGCGCCGCCGGATCGGCTATGTCGGCGCACAGGCGGGTGTGGGGCTGGGCCGGGCGCGCTTTGACGGTTTTCAGCGCGCGCTTGGCGATGCGGGGGCCGCGCCTGCCGCTGCCGAGATCCTGGACGACCGGCCGAGCTTTTATCCCGGCTACTACGGCGCCGAGACGCTGCTCTCGCGCCTGCCCGATCTGGACGGGCTTTATTTCCAAAACGACGAGATGGCCGCGGGCGGCATGGCCTATTGCCGCACGGTCGGGCTGTCGGTGCCGGGCGAGATCGCCATTGCGGGCTGGGGCGGTATGGAGGTCGCGGCCATTCTGGAGTGCCGCCTGACCACCACGGCCATCTCGACGCGCGCCTTGGGCAAGACCGCCGCCGAGGCGCTGGTCGCGCGCATCCGCAACGAGCCGGTGCGCGATGTCATCGAGATCAGTGCGACGCTGATCCCGGGCGAGACGCTCTCGGGGCGTGCCTCTTAAGGCTCTCACACCTTCCAGAATACGAACACCGCCCAGGCCAGCGCGATCCCGACCCCGCCCCAGAGCGGCATGCCGATCGTCGCCAGCCAGAGCAGCAAGATCCAAGCGCTGCCCAAAAGCGAGATGAACAGCCGGTCGCCGCGGGTGGTGTCGAGGCCGAGCGCACCGCGCCGGGGATTGCCGCTGGGAAAGCAGAGCTCGAAGAACACCATCGCCGCCAGACAGGCCAGGATGAACAGAAAGAACGCGCCCGTGGCCGGCGTCCAGGCCATCCAGGTGAGGGCTGCGCCGGGGGGTGGGGCGGGCAGGGGAGGCAGCCCGGCCTCGGCGATCAGCTCGGCGGGGGCTGCGAGATAGGCGGCAGCCGCCGCAGCTGCGAGGGAGAGAACCCCCGAGAGCAGGATACCGGGCAGGCGTCGCAGGAGCACCATCACACCCTCCCCAGGGCAAAGCCCTTGGCGATGTAGTTGCGCACGAAATAGATCACGAAGGCGCCTGGGATGATGGTGAGCACGCCGGCGGCGGCCAGCAGGCCGAGTTCGTAGCCTGCCGAGGAGGCGGTCTTGGTCATCTCGGCGGCGATGGGTTTGGCCTCGACGGCGGTGAGCGTCTTGGCGAGCAGCAACTCGACCCAGGAGAACATGAAGCAGAAGAAGGCCGCCACGCCCACGCCCGCGCGGATGGTGGGGATGAAGATGGTCACGAAGAAGCGCGGGAAGGAGTAGCCGTCGACATAAGCCGTCTCGTCGAGTTCTTTCGGCACGCCGCGCATGAAGCCCTCCAGGATCCAGACGGCAAGCGGGATGTTGAAGAGACAATGCGCCAGCGCTACCGCCCAGTGGGTGTCGAAGAGCCCCACGGCCGAGTAAAGCTGGAAGAAGGGCAGGGCAAAGACGGCGGGGGGCGCCATGCGGTTGGTGAGCAGCCAGAAGAACAGATGCTTGTCACCCATGAAACGATAGCGCGAGAAGGCATAGGCCGCCGGCAGCGCCACCGCGACCGAGACCACGGTGTTGATCGAGACGTAGAGGATCGAGTTGATGTAGCCCCAATACCAACTCGGCTCGGTAAAGATGACAGCGTAGTTCTCCAGGGTAAACTGCTGAGGATACCAGGAGAAGCCGCCGAGGATCTCATTGGTGGTCTTGAAAGACATCGAGACCAGCCAATAGATCGGCAGCATCAGAAACAGGATATAGAGCGTGGGCACCAGCCAGGTCACATACCTCATTGGTTTTCTCCGCGCGTCATCAGGGTGTAGAACAGCCACGACACCAACAGCGTGATCAGGAAGTAGATCAGGCTCATGGCGGCTGCAGGGCCGAGATCGAACTGTCCGAGCGCGATCTTGACCAGATCGATGGACAGGAAGGTGGTCGAGTTGCCGGGGCCGCCGCCGGTCAGTACCGAGACCTCGGTGTAGATCATGAAGCTGTCCATGAAGCGCAGCAGAATGGCGATGGTCAGCACGCGCTTCATCTTGGGCAGTTGGATGTGGCGAAACACGGCCCAGCGTGAGGCGCCGTCGATCTTGGCGGCCTGATAGAAGGCGTCGGGGATCGAGGAGAGCCCGGCGTAAGCCAGCAGCACCACCAGCGAGGTCCAGTGCCAGACGTCCATCAGGATGACGGTGATCCAGGCGTCGATGGGGTCTTGGGTGAAGTTATAGTCGATGCCGTTTTGATTGAGGGTAAAGCCGAGCAAGCCTATGTCGGGCAGGGCAAAGATGTTCCACATCGCACCGACCACGTTCCACGGGATGAGCAGCGGCAGCGCCATCAACACGAGGCAGACCGGCACGAAAGGCCCGCGCGTCGGCATGCAAAGCGCAATGGCCACGCCAAGCGGGATCTGGATCGCTAGGATGATGGCGGTGAAGAGGAGTTGACGCCCAAGTGCCTCCTGGAAGCGCGAGGAGTTCATCACGTCCTCGAACCACGTGATCCCCGACCAGAAGAACACGTTGTTGCCAAACGACTCCTGCACCGAGTAATTGACCACCGTCATCAACGGCACGACGGCATTGAACGCGACCAGTGCGACCACGGGCAGCACGAAGAGCCAGGCGCGTTGGGTTTCGGTCCGCGTCGACATCAGTGCGCCTCCCCGGCCATCCAGCCGTCGTCGTAGAGATAGGTTTTGCTCGGGTCGAAGGTGACATGGGCCTCGGCGGGAACTTCCTCACCCTCATTGAGCAGAAGGCGCACGGTGTTGCCCGCCACTCGGGTCTCGACGATGCGAAAGCGCCCGGCGTCCTGGACGCGCACGATCTCGGCGGGCAGGGCGCCGGGGTCGTGGGGGGCGGCCAGGCGCACGAACTCAGGGCGCACGCCCGCTTCGGTGCGCTGGCCCTTGGCGCCGTGGTTGGCAGTGGGGATGCGCAGATTGGTGCCTGGGAGGGCGGCGAGCGCCCGGCCCGTGTCGTCGGTACCCGCGGGCTCAACCGCGAAGATATTCATCCCCGGCGAGCCGATGAAATGGCCGACGAAGGTGTGCTGGGGCCGCTCGAACAGCTCCACCGGCGTGCCGGACTGGACAATCTCGCCCGCTGACATCACCACCACCTGATCGGCAAAGGTGAGCGCCTCGGTCTGGTCGTGGGTGACGTAGATCATGGTGCGCTCGACGCGCTGGTGGAGTTCCTTGAGTTTCGAGCGCAGCTTCCATTTGAGGTGGGGATCGATCACGGTCAGCGGCTCATCGAAGAGGATCGCGGCGGTGTCGGTGCGCACCAGGCCACGCCCGAGCGAGATCTTTTGCTTTTGGTCAGCCGTCAGCCCCGCCGCACGGCGGCCCAACATGTCGTCGAGTTCGAGCATTTCGGCGATCTCAGCCACACGCGCCTCGGTCTCAGAGGCACTCACGCCGCGGTTTCTGAGCGGAAAGGCCAGGTTCTCGCCCACGGTCATGGTGTCGTAGATCACTGGAAACTGGAACACCTGGGCGATATTGCGCCGATCGGGCGCCAGGCGCGTGACGTCGCGCTCACCAAATAGGATGCGGCCTTCGCTGGGGCGTAGCAGCCCCGAGATGAGGTTGAGCAGCGTGGTCTTGCCACAGCCCGAGGGGCCGAGGAGGGCATAGGCCCCCCCGTCCTGCCAAGCGATGTCGACCGAGTGCAGCGCCCAGTCCTCGCGCGCCTTGGGGCGGCGCATATAGGAGTGGCGCAGTTTGTCGAGGACGATACGGGCCATTCAGCCTCCGATGCGACGCCCCTCGGCGTCGAAATAATAGCAGGCGGCGGGGTCGAGCCAGAAACGCGCGGTTTGGCCGACGGCAAGATCGTGGATGCCGTGGGCCAGCGCCACCCAGGCGCTTGGCGCTTGATCGAGGGCGAAGTGGGCGACGGACTCCGAGCCCGAAAGCTCGGTCACCAGGACACGGCCTTCGACGGCGACGCTGCCGGGGCGCTCGACGGGCGTGACGAAGTGCGGGCGGATGCCGAGCGTGTAGGCGCCGTCGGCAAGGCCTGCGGGGGCCTCCCAGGCTGCGCTCTCACCAAGGCGCATGGCCGTACCCTGTTTTTGCACCGGCGCGACGTTGATCGGCGGCTCGGAGAACACCTTGGCGGTGAGCAGATCGCCCGGCGCGCGGTAGAGATCGGAGGTCGGGCCAAAGCCGGTGACGGCGCCTTCGTGTAGCGTCGCGGTCTGCCCGCCAAGGAGAAGCGCCTCGGAGGGCTCGGTGGTTGCATAGACCACGATGGCGCCCTTGGCCGCGAACAGTTTTGGTAACTCCTCGCGCAACTCCTCGCGCAGTTTGAAATCCAGATTGGCCAGCGGCTCGTCGAGCAACACCAGATCGGCGTCCTTGACCAAGGCCCGCGCCAAGGCGCAGCGCTGCTGCTGTCCACCAGACAACTCAGAAGGGCGGCGCTTGAGATAGGGCGTGAGGCGCATCAGCTCCGCCGCCTCATTGACACGGCGGGTGATCTCGCCCGCTCCCATGCGCGCCACTTTGAGCGGTGAGGCGATGTTATCCTCGACCGACATGGACGGATAATTGATGAACTGCTGGTGGACCATGGCGACATTGCGCCGGCGCACCGAGCGCCCGCTCACGTTCTTGCCGTCGAACCAGACCTCGCCCGCCGTAGGGCGCTCGATCCCGGCCAGGAGCTGCATCAGCGTGGTCTTGCCCGAGCGCGTGGTGCCGAGCAGGATGTTGAAGCCCTCGCGCGAGAGGCTCAGGTCGGTCGGGTAGATGTGGGTTTCGCCGCCGACGCGCTTGGCGATCTGGCGCAGTTCCAGTGTCATGGGCAGGGCTCCTCGACACGGCAGGAAAGGGCACGCCCGCACTGTACGCAGCCTCGGCCAACGCACACGCTCGCAAGAGGAGGGTCAGGGCGTGAAGGGCGCCACCCCCAGAGATAGGGGATGGCGCTTGGGATTGGTCGGCCTCAGTTGGCCTGGCTCCAGCGTGCCACCAGATCCTCATAGGCCACGGTGCGACCTTGGGGCTTCTCGTTGGCGAGCTTGGCCTTGGGCGAGCCGGGCTGGGAGAACCAGTAGTCGGCCTCGCGCTCGTCGTTGAGGCGCGGACCGCAGCCGCCATAGATGTTGCCCGCCTCATCGGCGCGCTGCATGCGGGCCATGGTGTCGTCCATCTCGGCAGCGAGGGCGTCCATCGCTTCCTGCGCGGAGGCCGCGCCCGAGTTGACGTTGCCGATCTGCTGCCACCAGGCCTGGGCCAGCTTGGGGTAATCGGGCACGTTCACGCCGGTCGGCGTCCAGGAGACGCGGTCGGGGCTGCGGTAGAACTCGACCAGACCGCCGAGCTTGGGCGCGCGCTCGGTGAAGCTCTCGTGGTTGACCGAGCTATCCCGGATAAAGGTCAGCCCGACATGCGACTTGCGCGTGTCCACCGTCTTGGAGGTGACGAACTGGGCATAAAGCCAGGCCGCCTTGCGCCGATCGACCGGAGTGGACTTCAGCAGCGTCCAAGAGCCCGCATCCTGGTAGCCGAGCTTCTGGCCCTCTTCCCAATAGGGGCCATAGGGGCTCGGTGCCATGCGCCAGAGGGGATTGCCCTCTTCGTCGACCGTGTTGTTGCCCTCGGATTGGGGGGCGACCATGGACTGGGTAAAGGCGGTGTACCAGAAGATCTGCTGGGCCACGTTGCCTTGGGAGAGCGCGGGCAGCGACTGGTAGAAGTCGTAGTTGGCCGCGGCGGGGGGCGCATAGTTGCGCAGCCACTCGTCCCATTTGCGGATGGCGTAGACGGCGGCCGGCGCGTTGGTGGCACCGCCGCGGCTCACGCTGGCGCCCACGGGGTTGCAGGTGCCCTCCTCCATGCGGATGCCCCATTCGTCGACGGGGATGCCGTTGGGCTTGCCGGTGTCGCCGGCGCCGGCCATGGAGAGCCAGGCATCGGTCATGCGCCAGCCGAGATCGGGGGCGCGCTTGCCGTAGTCCATGTGGCCGTAGATGCGCACGCCGTCGATTTCTTGGACGTGGACCGAGAAGAACTCGGCAATGTCCTCATAGGCTGACCAGTTGACCGGCACGCCGAGGTCGTAGCCGTAGCGCTCCTTGAAGGCGGCTTGCAGGTCTTCGCGGTCGAACCAGTCCTTGCGGAACCAGTAGAGGTTGGCGAACTGCTGGTCGGGCAGCTGGTAGAGATCGCCGTTGGGCCCGGTCGTAAAGCTGATCCCCATGAAGTCGTCGAGATCGATGCCGGGGTTGGTGACGTCTGCGCCCTCGCCCGCCATCCACTCGGTCAGGTTGACGGCGAGCTGGAGGCGCGAGTGGGTGCCGATCAGGTCGCTGTCGTTGACGTAGGCGTCATAGAGGTTGCGCTGGGTCTGCATCTGGGTTTGCACAGCCTGCACCACTTCGCCCTCGCCGAGGAGCTGGTGGTTGACCTTGATGCCGGTGATCTCCTCGAAAGCCTTGGCCAGCACCTCGGATTCGTAGGTGTGGGTCGGGATGGTCTCGGAGAGGACGTTGATCTCCATGCCCTGGAAGGGCTCGGCGGCCTGGATGAACCACTCCATTTCGGCGAGCTGTTCGGCGCGCGAGAGCGCAGAGGGCTGGAACTCTTCGTCGATGTAGCGCTCAGCAGCGGCCATGTCGGCGAGTGCTGCGCTCGGCAGCACCAGCGCGATGGCGGTGGCGGCCCAAAGGGATTTCATGATTCCTCCGATATGTTGCGTTTTTGCCTGCCGCGGTTATCATCAGATGCACAAGCGAACGTCAACCGAAAATCTGAAAACGGGGCGCATCGAGTGGAATTGAGCGAACGCCAGCATGAGATCGTCGCCCATGCCCGGCGTGTCGGACGCGTGGGCGTCGAGGAACTGGCAGCGCGCTTTGCCGTCACGCCCCAGACCATCCGCCGCGATCTCAACGAATTGTGCCTGCACGGGCTGCTCTCACGCGTGCATGGGGGCGCGGTGCCAGCGCACTCGGTGGCCAATTCGGACTACGGCCAACGCCGCGCCTTGGCTGCGCCCGAGAAGCGGCGCATTGGTGAGGCAGCGGCGGCGCTGATCCCCGAGCACTGCTCGCTGTTCATCAACATCGGCACCACCACCGAGCAGGTTGCCCAGGCGCTGCGCGAGCATCGCGATCTGGTAGTGATTACAAATAATATCAATGTTGTCAACATCCTGAGCGGTGCACCTGCCAAAGAGATCATCGTCGCCGGCGGCGTGGTGCGCCCCTCGGACGGCGGTGTGGTCGGCGAGGCGACAGTGGATTTCATCAGCCAGTTCAAGGTCGATTTCGCCGTGGTCGGCGCCTCGGCCCTCGATGAGGACGGCTCGATCCTCGATTACGACTACCGCGAGGTCAAGGTCAGCCAAGCCATCCTGGCCAACGCCCGCCACCGCCTGTTGGTGGCCGATCATCTAAAGTTCGCCCGCTCGGCGCCGGTGCGCATCGGCCACATTGGCATGGTCGATCGCCTGATCACCGATGCGGCCCCGCCCGAGCCCTTTGCCAAGGTCTGCGCCGAGCATGGTGTGGCCATCGACGTGGCTGAGGAGCCCCGCGCGCAGGCTTTCGCTTGACTTCGGACCGTTTTCGTTCGATGTTCATATGAAAGAGAGACTGACGCAAAGCCACGATAGGAGACCCACCATGACCACCGCGACCGCCCGCCTTGATGCCCCGCGCGATCTGCTTGTCATCGGCGGCGGCGTCAACGGTTGCGGCATCGCGCGCGATGCGGTCGGGCGCGGCCTCAGCGTTACCCTTTGCGAGCAAAACGACCTCGCCCAGGCGACCTCCTCAGCCTCGACCAAGCTGTTCCACGGCGGGCTGCGCTATCTGGAGTACTACGAGTTTCGCTTGGTGCGCGAATCCCTCATCGAGCGCGAGACGCTGCTCAAGGCCATGCCCCACATCGCCTGGCCGCTGCGCTTTGTCCTACCCCACCACAAGGGCCTGCGCTCGGCGTGGCTCTTGCGCCTTGGCCTGTTCATCTATGACAACCTGGGCGGGCGTAAGATCTTGCCGCCGACCAAGACGCTCAAGCTGCGAAGCGATCCGACCGGCGCACCGTTAAAAGACGCCTTCGAGAAGGGGTTCGAGTATTCGGACTGCTGGGTCCAGGATAGCCAGCTCGTCGTGCTCAACGCCCGCGATGCCGCCGACCGCGGTGCCGAAATCCTGCCCCGCACCCGCTTTGCCAAGGCACATCGCGCCGACGGTCTCTGGCATGTCACGCTGGAGGACACCGAGACTGGTGCCACCCGCGAGATCACCGCGCGCGCCCTGGTCAATGCCGGTGGCCCCTGGGTCGATCGCATCATCAAGGGCATCGGCGTCGAGACCCAGGACCGCATTCGCCTAGTGCGTGGCTCGCACATCGTGGTGCGCCAAGTGTTCGAGCACGACCGCGCCTACATCTTCCAAAATGCCGACAAACGCATCATCTTCGCCATCCCCTATGAGAACGACTTTACCCTGATCGGCACCACCGACCAGGAGCATACCGGCAAGCCCTCCGAAGTGGTCTGCACGCCTGAGGAGGCGGCCTATCTCTGCGCCGCCGCGTCCGAGTATTTTGCCCAGCCGATCACCACCGATGATATCGTCCACACCTACTCCGGCGTGCGCCCGCTCTATGATGACGGCGCCAAATCGGCCACGGCGGCAACGCGCGATTATGTGCTGAAAGTCGAGGACGACGGCAGCGAAGGCGGCGGTAAGGCGCCACTCCTCAACATCTTCGGCGGCAAGATCACCACCTTCCGCCGCCTGGCCGAGAGCGCCATGGACCAGCTCAAGCCCTACTTCCCGGCCATGGGCGCCTCGTGGACTGCTGGCCCCGCGCTACCCGGGGGTGATTTCCCCCACGACGGTGTGCCGGCGCTCACCGCCGATCTCTGCGCGGCCTACCCGTTCTTGGACGAGCCCAAGGCGCTGCGTCTTGCGCGCGGCTACGGTACCCAGGCGCGTGAGATTTTGGGTAACGCCACGGCGCCCGCTGATCTCGGCGAGGACTTCGGCGCGGGGCTCACCGAGGCCGAGGTGCGCTTTCTCATGCGCGAGCAATGGGCGCGCACGGCTGAGGACGTGCTCTGGCGGCGCTCCAAACTGGGCTTGCGCCTCGATAAGGCCCAGACGGCCCGCCTCGATGCCTTCATGGCGGCGGCGCGCTCGGCGACCAAGGCTGCTGCCGAGTAGCACCCGGTTGGGCTGAGCGCCCCCATGCCCGAAAGCAGTGGGTAATAGGGCACGCCAACAGGGCACAAGGCCCTCAGAAGCCCTCGCGCGTCAGGGCACCAAAGCCTTGATAGGACGGGCAGAAGATCAACGTGCCGTCGAACTCGCGCGCACAGCCGCTTGCATCGACATAGCGTCCGCGGCTTGGCTTGGCGTTGCGCGAGGGCCCGCGCGGCGCCATGCTGTTGTCCAGCGTGCTGTCAGCACGGAAACCGGGGCTCAGGCCGTCGTAGGACAGCAGGCGGCGCGCCTCGGCGAACGTCAGCCGCCCGGTGACCTCCAAACGCTCCGAACGCTGCCAGGTGCGGATCGCCGATCGCGTCTGGGCGCCGAAGATGCCGTCGAGCGGGCCTGCGTAAAAACCGAGCCAGGCCAGGACGCTCTGGACACGCTCGCGCTCGCGCCGGGTCAGCGCGGCGGTTGTCTCGCTCAGGCGGGCATCGAGGCGCGCACGGGCTGTGGCAATGCGCGGATCGCCTGGATTTTGACGGGCATGCTCGGCCAGAAAATGCTGCCAACCGGACACGCTGTCGAGGCGGCGGGCATGGGCGAAGTCGTTGGCCAGACGGCGCTCAAAGCGCAGGCCGTCGCTAAAGGGATCGCGCTCGCTGAAGCGCCGGTCCAGGGGGAAGCCGTCGACAAAGCGGCCGTCGCTCAGGAAACGCCCGTTCCTGCGCATGCCGTCCTCGCGCATGCCGATCCGTGCCCCATTCCGTGCCCCGATGCGTGCTGGCGCGCGGCCCTCCAGAAAGGCGAAATCGCCGAGTAGCCCGTCCGAATAGGCGGGCACCTGACGGTGATCGACCTCGGTGGCCAGCCGCGAGACCCGGCGGCGCAGGCTGAGCGCCAGGGCGCGCACATCGAGCCCGCGCTCGCCCATCAGCGGCAGCAAGGTGCGGGTGAAGAGCGAATTGGGATGGGCGTCGTCTTCGGAGACGCGGTCAAGGGCCGCCTCGCCAGGACTGGCCGAAAACAGCAGAAAACTGCCGAGCGGTGCAGCGGTTGCCGCCAGGCCGCGCTCGGTGCCCACACCGCCTGGCAACGGGTTGTCGCGGCAGGCATCGATGATTGCGATGGCGGTATCGGCACGCTCGGAAAGCCGCCCGAGCAGATCGGAGAGGGCCAGCGATTGGCGCGCCAGCCCGGCCTCGGCCTCACTGCCCGGATCGCCAACATCGGTGGGCAGCAGATAGTTGCGCCCGTCGATCTCCACGCCGTGTCCGGCATAAAAGAATACCGCCGTATCCTCGGGGGCAAGGCGGCTCAGGAATGCCTCAAACGCGATTTCGGTCTCGGCACGGTCGGCATCGGTGAGCAGCGTGACCTCGTAGCCAAAGCTCTCCAGGCGCGCGCCGACCGAGCGGGCGTCATTGGCGGCCTTTTGCAAGGGCTCGACGCGCTGGTAGGTGTCGTTGCCGAGCACGAAGGCCAGGCGGCGCTCGGCTTGGGCTGCGCTTGGCAAGACGTTCGCCAGCGCCAGCACGGCAGCGAGAAGGCAAAAACAGGGTGCGCGCATCGGAGGCTCCTTAGCTTGCAGGGACGCTCAAGCCTCTGATGGCAGGGGGAGGGGCGGAATTGCGGCCCTGGATCCGGTTTTGGAAATTGCGGGGCACTGGAAGACACTGCGACGACCGCTCGCCCCCCCGGCGTGGACGCGGCTGCCGCATTCGTCTACGTTTGTCACGCAATTCAAGGCCCCATGGTGCATTACACAAGGATATCACGCATGCGGATCGTCTCGCTGGCTCTTGCTCTGAGCGCCCTGCTTACCGTTGAGGCCCTGCTCGTTCCCCAGGCCCGTGCCGAGGCGCCCGCGACGGTGCGCGTTGGCGATCCGCGCGATCTCTTCAAGGTGCTCTCCAGTGTGAAGGGCGGCGAGACTGTGCTGCTGGCGCCAGGCCATTACGGCAGTCCGATGATCCATGCGCCCAAACACCCCTGGTCGCGGTTTGCCGCCGAGGTCACGCTGCGCTCGGAAGATCCGCAAAACCCGGCGGTGTTTGGCGGGCTGCGCTTGAACAAAGTCGAAAACCTGACGTTCGAGGACGTGACGTTCGACTATGAGGCCTCGCCGGGGGCGGCGCATTGGGTGCGTTTGATCGAGTTGAAGGCTGGCGCCAACATCGCTTTTGTGGGTGTCACCTTCGATGGCGATCTTGCCGAGGGCTTGGGCGAGGGGCTCGACGGCTATGGCACGGGCTATGCCATCGTTGCCAATGGCCTGGCGGGGCTCAGGATCGAGGGCTCGGAATTCTTCGACTTCCACCGCGCGGCGGTGATCGGCGGCTCGCAGGACGTGGTGGTGCGCGGCAACAAATTGCACTCGATGCGCTCGGACGGGATCAACCTGGGCCAAGTGCAGCGCGCCTTGGTCGAGGGCAACCACATCCACGACTTCCGCACCGCGCCAGGCAGTAGCGATCACCCAGACATGATCCAGGTGTGGACCAATGGCTCCAGCAAGCCAAGCGAGGACATCACCATACGCTCCAATATCCTCGATGTGGGCGGCGGGGCAGAGACGCAGTCGATCTTTATGCGCAACGACATGGTGGACCGCGGCAAGGCCGGGCGCGAACTGTTCTACCGCCGCATCACCATCGAGAACAATCTGATCCGCAACGGCCACCTCCACGGCATTACGCTGGGCGAGGGCATCGGCACCGTGGTGCGCAACAACACCATCCTCTACAACGCTGCCAGCGCCCAAGGCTCGCACGCCGTGCCCCGGATCGCAGTCTCGCGCGCCTCCGAGAACGTCACCATCGAGAACAACGTGGTGGCGGGTATCGGGCGTGATGTGGTCAACGATCCGCCGCCGGGCTGGAGGGTGCGCAACAACTTGTTCGTTCAGCGCCAGAGCGGCTACAAACCCAACTTCTACGCTGGCCTCTTCGTCGATGCCCTTGCCGATCATCCGAGCGAGCTGGCCACGCTCTATGCGCTGCCCGGCAGCGTGATCGAGCGCGAGGGCTTGGGCTCGTCGCTGGCGCGCTTTGGCTTGGCGCCGCTCAATCTCCACGCCCTGGCACGCACCACGCCCGACCCTGAGCAGCGCAACGGCTTTATCTTCGATGCACGGCTCAGCCGCGATGCGCGCGGCTTTCTGCCCGAGAGCGCGGCGCGGTTTGAGTGGGATTTCGGCGATGGCACCACGGGCACAGGCCTCATCGCGCGCCACCGCTACACCGAGCCGGGCGACTATACCGTGACGCTGCGCGTGATCCGCCAGGACGGCCGCGAGGACAGCGCCACCAGCCGTGCCGTGGTGCCCGATCCGCGCCTGATCCATCTGGTCGCCACGCCCAAAGGCATCGTCGAGCGCTCGCCGCGCGCGGCCCCCGTCGGCTACGACCAAGCGCGCTATCAGAGCGTGACCGGCCCCGACGGCAGCACCGGCTTTGCCCTGACCAGCGATCAGTCGGTCAAGATCAGCCGCAGCCACGCCCCCCATATCAACGGGCTGAGCGCCTTTTCGATCAGCCTGGCGCTCAAGCCGGGCGGGCGCGGCGGACGCCAGCAAAGCGCTGGCGAGATCTTGCGGTTGCACGGCAGTTTCCGCGCCATCCTCAACGCGGACGGCAGTCTGTTTTTCGATGTCTGGACCGATGGCGGTGGCTATCACAAGATCCAGAGCCCGCGCATGACGATCTCGCGCGCGCGCTGGCACGATGTCACCCTGACCTTTGACGGGCGTGCCGGCGAGATGGCCATCCACGTCGACGGGCGCCGCGTCGCGGTGGGGGCGGCTGCGGGCAACACCCCGACCCGCGCCGCCCATGATCTGATGATCGGCGCGTCGTGGAAACCTGGCATCAACGGTGCGCTGGCCGATATCCTGATCGAAAACCGCGCCCTTGGTGTCAGCGAGATCGCCCGCCGTCACACGGCGCTTTAAGACGGCTAGAGCGATTTGAAGCGCTTCTGGCACGAGAGTGCGGCTCGCAAACCGCGGCAGAACACTATCCTAGAGCGCATTGGCGAACCAGAATGGTCGCAATGCGCTCTAGCGCGCCAGTCGGCCTCCTCCCCACCGTTGAAATCGCGTGGTCGGCCCGGCGCGATTTCCGGGCCAGCTTTCCGGGCCAGCCGGTGTTTCCCCTCCTTTGAAATCCCTTGGTCGGCCTGGCGCGATTTCCGAGCCAGTCGGTGTTTCCACCTCCTTTGAAATCGCTTTATGGTGCACAAAAACCCGAGGGAGGAGACACCATGGCCGACTGCGTTCTCGCCATCGACCAAGGCACCACATCGAGCCGCGCCATTCTGTTCGACGCCGCCTTGCGCCCCATCGCCAGCGCCCAGCAGGAGTTTGCCCAGCACTTCCCGCAATCGGGCTGGGTCGAGCACGACCCCGAAGACCTCTGGGTGAGCACGCTCGCCACCTGCCGCGCCGCCATGGAGCGCGCCAATAAACGCGGCGCCGATATCGCCGCCATCGGGCTGACCAACCAGCGCGAGACCACCGTCGTCTGGGAGCGCGACACCGGGCGCGCCATCCACAACGCCATCGTCTGGCAGGACCGCCGCACCGCCGAGACCACGGCACGCCTCAAGGGCGAGGGTTTCGAGCCCACGGTCTCCGAGCGCACCGGGCTGCTGCTCGATCCCTACTTCTCAGGCACTAAGGCGGCCTGGATTCTCGACAACGTCGAGGGCGCGCGTGCGCGGGCCGAGCGCGGCGAGCTTCTCTTCGGCACGGTCGACAGTTGGCTGATCTGGCGCATGACCGGCGGTAAGACCCACGTCACCGATGCCACCAACGCCTGCCGCACCATGCTCTACAATATCCACAAGGGCGCCTGGGACGAGGAAGTCTGCGCCACGCTCGGCGTGCCGCGCGCCATGTTGGCCGAGGTGCGCGACTCCGCCGCCGAGTTCGGCACCGCGCGCGAGGATCTCTTTGGAGCACCCATCGCCATCCGCGGTGTGGCGGGCGATCAGCAGGCCGCGACCGTGGGCCAGGCATGCTTCAAGCCGGGCATGCTGAAATCGACCTACGGCACCGGCTGTTTCGCGCTGCTCAACACCGGCGCCCACCCCGTCGCCTCGCAAAACCGGCTGCTGACCACCGTGGCTTATCAACTGAACGGCCAGCCGACCTACGCGCTGGAGGGCGCGATCTTCATCGCTGGCGCCGTGGTGCAGTGGCTGCGCGATGGGCTCAAGATCATCCGCGAGGCCTCCGAGACCCAAAAGCTGGCCGAACAGGCCGACGACGGCCAGTCGGTCTATCTAGTGCCGGCTTTCACCGGGCTCGGCGCGCCCTATTGGGATGCCGAGTGCCGCGGCGCGCTCTTTGGGCTCACCCGCAACACGGGCGCCCCCGAGATGGCGCGCGCGGCCCTGGAGAGCGTCGGCTATCAGACCCGCGATCTGTTGGAGGCGATGCAAAAGGACTGGGCGGCGACCGGCGCAGAGGCAGCCCTCACCACGCTGCGCGTTGACGGCGGCATGGCGGCCTCGGATTGGTCGATGCAGTTTCTGGCCGATATTCTGGGCGCGCCCGTCGATCGCCCACAGGTGCGCGAGACCACTGCGTTGGGGGCGGCCTGGCTTGCCGGTATGCAGGCTGGGCTCTATCCGGAGATGGAGGGTTTTGCCGAGACCTGGGCCTTGGAGCGCCGCTTCGAGCCCGCCATGGCCGAAGACAGACGCACCGTGCGCTATGGCGGCTGGCAGGATGCGGTGTCGCGGACCTTGAGTGGGCGCGCCTAAAACGATCTCCAAGGTGGCATCACCACCGACTAGAGCGCATTGCGACCATTTTGGTTCGCCAATGCGCTCTAGGATATTGTTCTGCCGCGGTTTGCGAGCCGCACTCTCGTGCCAGAAGCGCTTCAAATCGCTCTAGCTCGGAAATCGCGGCGAGATAATTCCCAGGCTCATCTCGCCCCAAAGCGCTGGCGCCATGGGGTGCAGCGCTCCGCATCGCGGGCGTCGTAGGCTTGCAGGGCTTGGGCCGGGCTCGGGGCGAAGTGGGCCTCGGCGTCCTCTCCGAGCGCGGTCAGGCGCATGGAGTACCAGGCTGTGATGCTGCCCTTTGGCGGTGCCTCAAACACCGGGTAGGCCGGATCGCCCCCCGCATCGGCTAGCCAGTCGCTGGCCAGCGACGGGTTGAGCACCATGGCACGGGCCAGACCGATGGCGTCCGCCGCGCCGTCTCGTAGGACGGCCACCGCCTGTGCCCTGGTCGTAACGCCGCCGGTCAGCAGGATCGGGATCGCGGTCAGCGTTTTGGCCTGGCGGGCGAAATCGGCGAAGTAGGGCCCCGAGGCGGCGGCGTCCGAACTGGACGCAGCGCCCGGAAAATAGGTGCCGCCGCTGATATCGATCAGATCGATGGAGGTTTGATCGAGCAGCCCGACCACCTGCAACGCCTCCGCCTCGGTCAGCCCGCCCACAAGCTTGTCGGTCGCGTTGATCTTGATGGCGAGGGGAAAGGACGGTCCCACGGCCGCGCGCACCGCCTCGATCACCTCGGCGATCAGGCGAAAGCGCGCCGTGACCGGGCCGCCGTAGGCATCGCTTCTGTGGTTGAAGAGAGGCGAGAGAAACTGACTGAGCAAAAAGCCGTGCCCGGCATGGATCTGGACCCCGCCAAAGCCAGCCTCCGCCGCAAGCCGCGCCGCGTTGGCATAGAGGGTGGGGAGTTCCTGGATGTCGGCCAGAGACAACCCGGCACAGCGCAGCCCGTCGACGTCCAGCGGCGAGGGGCCTTTGGGTACGCTGATCGGGCCATGGGAGAGGGCGCCGGCGTGGCCGAGTTGGGGCCAGATCTGCGCACCATTCGTGCCGCCGCGCCGGGCCAGGGCGCGCAGGGCTGCCATGTCGGTGCCCGGCGCCAGGACCAGATTGCCCGGCTTCTCCGGATAGCGCGGATCGCCTTGCACCTCGCCGATGAGCGAGAGCGCGGCACCGCCTTCGGCCCAGCGCTCGTAGAGCCTGATCTGGGTCTGGGTGGGATTGCCGGCCCCGTCGCCAAGGGAATCGGACATGGCCGCTTTGACCAGCCGGTTTTTCAGACGCGCGCCGCAGGGCAGCTCCAGGGGCTGGTCGAGGAGGGCTGTGGGGTGGGTGTGTCTTGGGCTCATGCCCGATCTCCATCGAAGTATTGCGATATTTAGCTTTGTCCGGGCGTGCCGGTGCCCTACGCAGGCAGGTGGTCCGGGCTCAGCGCTCTAGCAGTTCGTCTTCGACAGCCTTGAGGAAGGCGCGGATGTTGTCTTCGTCGCGGCGGTAGAGCGTCCACTGGCCATGGCGCTCGGCGATCACGAAACCGGCCTGTTTGAGCAGCCCCATATAGGCCGAGACCGTGGACTGGGAGAGTTGGGCCTTCTCCTGGATGTAGGCGACGCAGACGCCCTCCAGATCGGCATGCTCGGGCAGGGGTGGCGGAAAGTTGGCGCGGTCTTTCAGCCACTCCAGGATCTTGCGCCGGATTGGATTGTTCAGGGCGGCGATGGCTCTCTCTATGTCCATAAATCGCAATATCTCGATTTTCAGGTGCAGTGTCAAGGATCGTCGTCATTGTAGGCGGCGTGGCTAGAGCGATTTCAAGCGCATCTGGCACTGATGCGCGACTCGGAAATCGCTGCAAAACAATGCCCTAGAGCGATCCAGGCGAGCCAGAATGATCGGAAATCGCTCTCGTGGCGGCTCCCTGGCCTACACAGCGTTGCGTGCAGACGCTGGCTCGCGCACTGTAGCGTAGACAACTGTTTTAGAGTGATTTTCGGGCCAACCAGGGCTGCCCTAAAGATCCAGCGAAAGCTGCACCTCGGGGCGGATGTTGGGGCGGAAGCGGTCGGTCTTTAGGGCCGGGCGCTCGCGTGCCAGGCCGCGCGCCTCGACGGCGGCGCGCACGCGGCGCTCGATCTGGCTGCGGTGGACCGGGCCGAGGCTGGCCAGCACGCGGGGCGCGCGGGTTGGAAAGCG
>JBCDHK010000026.1:0-20155 GCA_038750185.1 Pseudomonadota bacterium | reverse complement strand
TGTTCTTCGAGGCCGCGAATCTGACGGCTGATCGCCGACTGGCTCAAATGCAACTGCTCGCCGGCGTGGGTGAGACTGCCGGCATCGGCCACGGCATGAAACACCCGCAGCTTGTCCCAGTCCATGCTTTCCCCCTAAGTTGGCGCCCTGCACGAGCAGCATATCCACGTTCCACCCCAACAGATAGGCTTCAGCGATGATCGATACACGCTTTATTGCGCGCGCCCTGGTCATTCTGGCATTTTGTGTGCTGTTTGCTCAGCCGGTGCGCGCCCAGATCATCCTGGAGGGGCGCTATCTGGGCCAAGGCCCGGCGGCGGGGGCGCAGCTAGAGATCGCGCCCGATCCCGGCGGCTTTGAGGGGCGTTTCATCGATGCCGAGGGCCAGGCGCAGGAGTTCCTGGCCGAACGCCGCGGCGATCTGGCCATTGCCGTGCTCGATCTCGGCGGCCAGGTCGTGCTGATGCAGGCAGCCCCCCTGCCCTTTGGCGCCGAGGTCGCGCTGGTGCCTGTCGATGCCGAGGGCGCGCGCCCCGAGGATGGCCAACTCCTCACCTTTCACCGCGAGGGCGTGCGCAACCCCGAGTGGCCGCGTGGCTTCTTAGTGCCGCCCGAGCCCGGTGCGCCCTTTGCCGCCAATGCGTTTTTGGTGTCGTATCGCTGGTGGAAGCCCAACGAGATCGCGCGTGGCTACATGGCGCTGGCGCCGCGCCACCGCACGCTGTTTCGGCTGTTTCCCGAGGTTCAGCTCGATCTGATCTGGAAGCTCTGCCTGGCCAATGGCGCCGATGGCGCCGTTGCGGCTGCCCTGCGCGGACAGCCACTCAGTTGCCAGAGTGCGATGCAGCGGCTGGCGCGTATTCAGGAACGCGGGCGCTATGCTGCGTATCGCGAGGCGGTGGAGGGTGCGGCGGAGACGCTGCGCACCTCGGTGCGCTGCGCCGATAATTACGTGATGGCGCCTGGGGCTTGTGAACGCGTGGCGGGCGAGGTCGCGCGGGCGAGCGTGTCGTTGGAGACCACGGCGACGGTGCTCGGCCGTTACGACTGAGCCTCGACCTTTTCCTTTTCACGCAAGGCGACCGAGCGGCCCCAGCTTTCGATGTCCTGGACGATCGGGGTCAGCAGTTTGCCCTTTTCGGTCAGGCGGTATTCCAGGCGGCGTGCGCCGGTGTGGACGGGCCGCTTTTCCATGATGCCGGCGTCGACCAGACGCGACAATCGGTTGGAAAGGATGTTGCGGGCCATGCCGAGGCGGCGCTGGAAGGTGTCGAAGCGGGTGATGCCGTGTAGCGCCGCCCAGAGTATCAACAAGGTCCAACCGTCGCCGATCAGGCGGACCGCCTCTTGCATCGGGGTCATGTCGTCGGCTTCGCGGGTCATGTGGAGGTTGCTCCCGTTCGTTCGCGTGGTTTTTTAGTATGGTCTTTGGCTAACACGGCATTGTGTGAGCGGTCTTTGACTACGATCAATGTTTGGACGGTTCGGGCTGTTACCAAGTTGCCTCCAAAGACGACTGTGTGCGAGGCAATCGCGTCTAAGACAATGACCGCATTCAAAGGAAAAACCGTCTTAATTACAGGTGCTTCGAGCGGACTGGGGGCGCATTTTGCCCGGGTCCTAGCCACTGAGGGCGCCCTGGTTGGCGCAGCAGCGCGCCGAAGCGACGCGCTAAGAACGCTATCAGAGGAAAATCATGCGATTCGCCCGATTCCCCTCGATGTCAGCAAGCCCGCCTCCGTCGCCGAAGCCGTCGCTGAGGCCAAAGCGCTGAGCGGACGTCTCGATGCAGTGATCAACAACGCCGGCATCGCCTGGGGCGGACGGGCCCTGGAGATGGACGAGCAAGACTGGGCGCGCGTGCTCGATATCAATCTCTCGGGCGTGTTTCGCGTGGCCCAAGCAAGCGCCAACGCCATGCGCGACAATCCCGAGGGCGGCGCCATCGTCAATATCGCCTCGATCTTGGGGCTTGGCGTCCAGCCAGGGGTCGCGGCCTATGCGGCCTCCAAGGCCGGTGTGATCCAACTGACCCGCGCTTTGGCGCTGGAGTGGGCGCGCCATGGCATCCGCGTCAACGCCTTGGCGCCGGGGTTCATCCCGACCGAGATCAACGCCGAGCATCTGTCGGGAGAGGCAGGGGCGGCGCTGATCAAGGCGATCCCGCTGCGCCGCTTGGGCCGGCCAGAAGACCTGGACGCACCGCTCAAGCTGCTGCTCGGCGCCGGCGGGGCGTATATGACAGGGGTGACCATCCCTGTAGATGGGGGCCACCTATGCCGGTCTCTATAGAGGATGGGCAGACATTCTGCTGACGCCCCGGTATACCCTAGCTCGGAAAGAACCGCCCCGCCGGTGAGAGCGTGAAGATCTCGCAGCCCTCTTCGGTCACGCCGATGGAGTGCTCGAACTGGGCCGAGAGCGATTTGTCGCGGGTGACGGCGGTCCAATTGTCGGAGAGCGTCTTGGTCTGTGGCGAGCCCAGATTGATCATCGGCTCGATGGTGAAGAACATGCCAGGGCGGATCTCGGCGCCCTCGCCGCGGCGCCCATAGTGGAGCACGTTGGGGGCATCGTGAAACACCTGCCCCAAGCCATGGCCGCAGAAATCGCGCACCACCGAGCAGCGCTCACCCTCCGCATAGACCTGGATCGCAGCCCCGATATCGCCGAAATGCGCGCCTGGCTTCACAGCCGCGATGCCGCGCATCAGTGCTTCGTGGGTGACTTCGATCAACCGCTCGGCACGACGGCTTGGCGTGCCAGCGATGAACATGCGTGAGGTGTCGCCGTACCAGCCATCGAGAATGGCGGTGACGTCGATGTTGACGATATCGCCGTCTTTCAACGCTTTCGGCCCTGGAATGCCATGGCAGACCACATGATTGATCGAGGTGCAGATCGATTTGGGAAAGCCGCGGTAGCCGAGCGGGGCCGGGCGAGCGCCACGCTCGACCAGATAGTCGTGGCAAAGCCGGTCGAGGCGCTCGGTGGTCACGCCCGGCACGACATGCTCGGCGATCATATCGAGGCAGTCGGCGGCGAGGCGACCAGCACGGCGCATGCCCTCGAAATCGGCTGGTTTGAACAGGCGGATGCCCTCAGGGGTGCGGATCTCAGTCGCATGTCCGCTCACGGTGGTATCCATCGCTGTTACTGTCCTCATGTAGGGTCCACATGGATCGGGATCGGCCGATCGAGGACGATTTCGGCAAGGCTCAGGCGGCAAATCCAGGCGGTCGCTTCGACACCGGCCACGCGCGCTTTAGCGAAAGCCTGAGCGTAGCCTGGATCGAGATCGCTGGCGAGCCTGATTCGCGCGCAATCACTCCGTTGAATACAATAGAGCATAATGGCGCGGTGTCCCGCCGCGACCATGTCGGAAAGCTCTTCCAGGTGGCGCGCACCGCGCGTGGTCACGCAATCGGGAAACTCGGCCCAATCGTCCTCGCGGCGCAGATGCACGTTCTTGACCTCGATGTAGGCGTCGGGGAGGCCCTCGCCGCGCGCCAGGAAATCGACGCGCGAGCGCTTGCCATAGGGGACTTCGGCACGGATGGCGCTGTAGGGCGCGATCTCGGGGATGCGTCTGGCGGCCAGCGCCTCGCCCACCACTTTGTTGGGCACCGAGGTGTCGATGCCCGACCAGTGGCCTCCGCCCAGCTCGACCAGCCGCCAGGTAAAGCCCAGCTTGCGCTTGGGGTTGTCGTTGGGCTCGACCCAGACTGTCGTGCCGGGGTCGCTAAGCCCCATGGCCGCGCCCGAGTTGGCGCAATGCGCGGTGATTTCGCGCCCGTCATCAAGGGCGATGTCAGCCAGGAAACGCTTGTAGCGCCGGATCAGACTACCGCGGATCAGGGGTTGTGCAAACTTCATGGCCGGTGGTTAGTGGGTTTTGCCCGCCATGCCTACCACCTACCGCCCTCACTCAGGCCACACCATGACCACTACCCAAACCCAACCCACCGCCGCCATGCTGGTGATCGGCGACGAGATCCTCTCGGGGCGCACCAAGGACGCCAATGCCGTCCACTTGGCCGAACGCCTGACCGAGGCCGGCATACACCTCCTCGAGATCCGCGTCGTGGCCGATGAGGCCGCGGCCATCGTGGACGCCGTGCGGGCGCTCTCGGTGCGGGTGGACTATCTCTTTACCTCGGGCGGCATCGGCCCCACCCACGACGACATCACCGCCGAGTGCGTGGCCGAGGCGATGGGGGCGACAATCGGCATCCGCGACGACGCCCGTGCCATCCTGGAGCGCTACTACGGCAGTGATGGCATCAATGACGCTCGGCTGCGCATGGCGCGCATTCCCGAGGGGGCGGCGTTGATCGAAAACCCCGTCAGTCAGGCACCGGGGTTTATCCTCGGCAACGTCCATGTCATGGCCGGAGTGCCCGCGATCTTTCGCGAGATGGTCGCTGGGGTGTTGCCGAGCCTCGCGGGAGGCCCACCGACGCTCTCGCACAGTTTTCGCGTCGGCGTGCCCGAGGGAGACTTGGCCGCAGCGCTCGGCAAACTGGCCGAGGCGGCGCCCGAGGTCTCCATCGGCTGTTATCCGTTTTATCGCAACGGCCTTGGCTGTACGCTGATCCTACGCGCCAGCGACCCTGCCGCATTGGCACAGGCAGCCGAGGCCACCCGCGCCATGCTAACCGGCTTTACTAGCGAGATTGCCGAGACGCCGCCTGGCTGAGGCTCAGCTCTCGCCCGTCGCCTCGATCAGCGCGCGCACCACCGCCTTGGCCTCGGGCGAGTCCCACTCGGCATCACCGATGAGGCGCGCCACTTCGCGGCCCTGACGGTCGAGCAGTAGGGTCACTGGCAAGCCCATGACACCAGATTCGCGGGCGAGTTGGCGCTTGGCATCCTGGTAGAGCGGCAGGGCGTCGGTGACATTGATCTCTTCGAGAAAGGCGCGCGGCTTGTCGAGCCCGCCGAAATCGGTCGAGAGCGCAACCACGGCGAAGTCCTCCCCGCCAAGCGCGCGCGAGAGATTGGCAATGGCGGGCATCTCGGCACGACAGGGCGGACACCACGTGGCCCAGAAGTTGACCAACACCACCTGACCGGCGAAAGCGTCGAGCCCCATGGGCGTGCCGTTGGCATCGATGAACTCGGCCTCGACCCGTTCGCGAGGCGCTTCGTGGACAACCAGCTTGTCCATATGCCCGGTCGCCAGCGGCGCGAGCGGGGCTAGATCGGTGGCGTTTGCAGGAGCGCCCGGCGCGGCGTATAGCAAGGCGGCCAGGGCGAACGCGAGCGGTAGCGGTCTCGGCATGAAGTATCCTCGCAGGACGGAATTGGGCAGGGCGGGTTTGAACTTGTCACAAGATAAGCACGACGACGGCGCAAGCCAGAGTAGCACGAACACGATGTGGGGAGGACGCTTCGCCGCCGGCCCCGATGCGGTGATGGAGGCGATCAACGCCTCCATCGGTTTCGACCGCCGTTTGGCTGCTGAGGACATCGCCGCCTCGCGCGCCCATGCCGCCATGCTGGCCGCGCAGGGGATCATTACCGGAGAGGACGCGGCGGCCATCGATCAGGGCCTCGTCCAGATCGCGGGCGAGATCGAGGCAGGGGCGTTTGCTTTCTCCACGGCCCTCGAAGATATCCACATGAATGTCGAGGCGCGTCTGGCTGAGATCGTGGGCTCCGCCGCGGGGCGGCTGCACACCGCGCGCTCGCGCAACGACCAGGTCGCGACTGATTTCCGCCTCTGGGTGCGCAAGACCCTCGATGATACCGACGCGGCCCTCGCCCTGCTGCTCGGCGCCCTCGTCGATCAAGCCGAAGCCGGCGCCGAGATCACCATGCCGGGCTTTACCCACCTGCAGGTTGCCCAGCCCGTCACCTGGGGCCATCACATGCTGGCCTGGGCCGAGATGCTCGGGCGCGACCGGGCGCGCTTTGCCGATGCCCGCGCCCGCCTCAACGAATGTCCCTTGGGTGCTGCGGCACTAGCTGGCACCTCCTTTCCCATCGACCGCGCGGCGACTGCGGAGATGCTCGGCTTCACCCGCCCCGCCGCCAATTCTCTCGACGCCGTCTCCGACCGCGACTTTGCGCTGGAGTTTCTCGCGGCTGCCGCGATCTGTGCAGGCCATCTCTCGCGCATGGCCGAGGAATTGGTGGTGTGGTCTTCGGCCCAATTCGCCTTTGTGCGGCTCTCGGATCGGTTTGCCACCGGCTCCTCGATCATGCCGCAAAAGCGCAACCCCGATGCAGCGGAGCTGGTGCGGGCCAAAGTCGGGCGCATTCTGGGGGCGCAAGTGGCGCTCACCACCGTGATGAAGGGCCTGCCGCTCGCCTATTCTAAGGACATGCAGGAGGATAAGGAGCCGGTCTTCGATGCCGCTGATGCGCTAGCGCTGGCGCTCGCGGCCATGACCGGTATGGTGGCCGACATGAAACCCAACTCTGAACGCCTGCGCGCCGCTGCCGCCCATGGCTACTCCACCGCCACCGATCTGGCCGACTGGCTGGTGCGGGTGCTGGGGCTGCCGTTTCGCGAGGCTCATCATATCACAGGCCGCATCGTCGCTGCGGCGGAGGCGGTGGGCTGTGATCTGCCCGATCTGCCACTCAAGGCCATGCAGGCCATCGAGCCGCGTATCGATGCGCACGTCTTTGAGGTGCTCAGCGTCGAGGCCTCGGTTGCCTCACGCGTGAGCTATGGTGGGACAGCCCCCGTGCGGGTGCGCGAGCAGGTCGCTCTTTGGCGGGAGCGTTTGGCATGAAGATCTGGCTGATGCTCGGGCTTTGCCTCCTGGCCGCCTGTGGCAAAAAGGGCGATCCGGTGCGCCCCGACCCCCCTTCTGCCAACCGCGAGATGCCGAACGAGCGCAAGCCCGCCGAGAGCCAATGACATGGACCACTTCCACTACGTAAATGGCCGCCTCCACGCCGAGGACGTCGCGCTGGACACCATCGCCGAGGCCGTCGGCACACCGTTCTACGTCTATTCGACCGCAACGTTAACCCGCCACTATCGCGTGTTCGAGGAGGCGCTGGCGGGGATGCCCCACCTGATCTGCTATGCGCTCAAGGCCAATGCCAACCAAGCGGTGATCGCCACGCTGGCCCGCCTTGGCGCTGGTGCCGATGTGGTCTCGGGCGGCGAACTCGCGCGCGCTTTGGCGGCGGGCGTGCCGGCGGAGAAGATCGTGTTCTCGGGCGTTGGCAAAACCCGCGAAGAGATGGCCGCGGCCCTGAAGGCCGGTATCCGCCAGTTCAACGTCGAATCGATGCCTGAATTGGAGGCTCTCGACGCCACCGCCCGCGCCATGGGCCGTCGCGCGCCGATCACGCTGCGCGTCAATCCGGATGTCGATGCCGAGACCCACGCCAAGATCGCCACTGGCTCCGCCGAGACCAAGTTTGGCATCGATATTACCGAGGCCCCCGCCGTCTATGCCAAAGCTGGCGCCATGGCAGGGATCGAGGTGATGGGCATCGACGTCCACATCGGCTCGCAACTCACAGGGCTCGGCCCCTTTGAAAAAGCCTTCTCCAAAGTGGCCGATCTGGCCGTGGCGCTGCGCGAACAAGGCCACGACATCCGCCGTCTCGATCTCGGCGGCGGGCTCGGCATTCCCTACCGCGCCTCCAACGACGCCCCCCCGCCCCCGCGTGAATACGGCGCCATGGTCGAGCGCACCGTCGGCCATCTCGGCTGCGAGATCGAGATCGAACCTGGACGCCTGATCGCAGGCAACGCGGGGCTGCTCGTCGCCTCGGTGATCTACCGCAAAGAGGGCACGGGGCGTGATTTCCTGATCCTCGATGCCGCCATGAACGACCTGCTCCGCCCGGCCATGTACGACGCCTGGCACGACATCGTCCCCCTCACCGAGCCCGCGCCCGATACCCCGGTCGCGCCCATCGATGTGGTGGGCCCGGTCTGCGAGACTGGCGACATCTTTGCCAAGGACCGCCCGCTGCCCCATCTCGGCCCTGGCGCACGCGTGGCTTTCCGCTCTGCGGGAGCCTACGGCGCGGTGATGGCCTCGGAGTACAACGCCCGTCCGCTCATCCCCGAGGTGCTTGTCAATCAAGCGCAATTTGCCGTCGTGCGCGCGCGCCCCACAATTGACGAGATGCTCGGGCGTGATAGGCTGCCGGAGTGGATGTAGCGGACCAAAACCAAATCCCCTGATCGAGCACCGGTCCGCGCTGGAGGTATTCCCGATGAGCGACACGCCCAAGCGCCGGCCCAAGACGTCCCGCCCGCCCTACACCACGCGCAGCCCCGGCGCCTCGCGCAGCTTTGCCGCCTCGGTGCGCCGCGAGTTGCGCCAAAGCCGCATCGCCCTTTGGGCCGAACGCCTAAGCCGCGCGCTGTGGCCGGCGATGACGGTGATCTGCCTCGTGCTGGCACTGGCGGTCTCGGGGGTGTTCGAGGCCCTCGGGCCTTGGCTGCATCAGGGTGGGTTGGTGCTCTCGGGCTTGGCGCTGCTGGGCGCACTGGTCTACGGCTTTCGCGGCTTTCGCAGTCCGGGCCAAGGCGATGCGCTGGAGCGTTTGGACAGTGCGGCACCGGGGCGCCCGCTCTCCACGCTGAGCGATCGTTTGGCTGGTGGTGAAGGCGATGGCACTGCGCAGGCGCTCTGGCAGGCCCACCAGCGCCGCGCTGCCGAACAGGCTGAGCGGCTGCGCGCGAGCGCTCCGGATCTGCGTCTGGCTTCGCGCGATCGCTGGGCGCTGCGCCTGCTCGCCCCCTCCATGCTGGTCGCCGCCTTGGTCGGCGCGGGCGATACCTGGAGCGAGCGGCTGTTTGCCAGCGTCGCCCCACCCGCCGCCGAAGCCGCGTCCGGTACCGCCTTAGCCGCCCCTGCGGTCGAAGCCTGGGCCGTGCCCCCGGCCTACACCGGGCGCGAGACGGTCTATCTCAACGATCTGGCCGAGGGCGACATCGCCACGCTGCCACAGGGCTCCGAGCTTACCGTGCGCGCCAGCGGGTTACAGGCTGTGCCAACGCTCCTGGCCGAAGAGCTGGGTATGGACGGCGGTTTTGCCGATCTCGGCGGCGGTCTCTGGGAGGCAACTGCGGTACTGAACGCCTCGGGCAGCTTTGCGGTCGAGGTCGAGGGGGTGCGTCTGGCAGGCTGGTCGCTTGCCATCACGCCTGACGAAACCCCGACCATCCGCGCCACCGAGCGTCCCTCAGCCACCGCCGCGCGCGCGCTGCAGGTGCCCTTTGCCGCCGAGGACGACTACGGCCTGGTCAGCGCTTGGGCCAAGATCGAGTTGGCCGAGCCTGCCGAGCGGCGCATGCCTGTCGAGCCCATCGAATTTGCGCTGCCGCTGCCGCTCTCGGGCGACCGGGCCACGGTCGAAGATCGCGCGGTCGAGGATCTGACAGACCACCCCTGGGCTGGCGCCGAGGTGGTGATGGTGCTCCATGCCGAGGATGGCGCAGGCCAGATCGGCACGGCAGAGCCGGTGCGCTTTCGCCTGCCAGAGCGCTATTTCGGCGATCCGCTGGCGCGTGCCCTGGTCGATCAGCGCCGCGCCCTGATCCTGAACTACGACCGCGCCGATCACGTGCTCGACACCCTCCAAGCGGTGACGCGGCGCCCTGATGAGGTGTTCGGCATCCACTCGGGCGCCTATCTGATCACCCGCACCGCCATTCGCCGTCTCGCCTATGCCGTGGCCGACACCCGCGTCGATGAGGAGGCCCCGGAGATCGCCGAGATGCTCTGGCAGGCGGCGCTCTCGCTAGAAGACGGCTCCATGGCCGATGCCCGCGAGCGGCTGCGCCAAGCCGAGGAGCGCCTGCGCGAGGCGTTGGAGAACGGCACTGAAGAGGAGATCCGCCGCGCCATTGATGAGTTGCGCCAAGCGATGAATGAGTTCTTGCAGCAGATGGCGCGTGAGATGCAGCAAAACCCGGAGATGGCGCCCAATCTCTCGCAACAGCAGATGCAACAGCTTTCACAGCAGGACCTGGAAGATCTGCTCGATCAGATGCAACAACAAGCCGAACAGGGCCTGCGCGATCAGGCGCGCCAGATGCTCGATCAGCTATCGCAGATGATGCAAAACCTGCAGATGGGTCAGCAGCAGGCCGGCCAGGGTGCGGGCGAACAGGCGCTGCAACAACTCCAGGAGATGATTCAGCGCCAGCGCAACCTCTCGGACCAAACCTTTGACGAGATGCGCCAGCAACAGCGCCAAGGACAACAGGGCCAGCAAGGTCAGCAGGGGCAACAAGGCCAGCAGGGCCAACAACCAGGCCAGCAGTTCGGCCAGGGTCAGCAGCCGGGCCAGCAAGGCCAGGGCCAGCAGCCCGGCGGCCAGCAACCGGGCCAGGGCGGCATGCAGCAAGGCCAGGGACAAGGCCAACCCGGCGGCCAGGGCAGCGACCGCCTCGCCGCCGAGCAAGAGGCGCTGCGCCAAGCCATCGAAGAACTGCGCAACGAACTCGCGCGCCAGGGCCGCGGCGGCTCGGCCCAGGCTCTCGATGAGGCAGGCAATGCCATGGGGGCCGCGCGCGACGACCTGCGCCAGCAGCGCAACTCGGACGCCGTGCAAGATCAGATGGACGCCCTCGATCGCCTCAACGAGAGCGCCCAAGCCCTCGAACAGGAGATCCAAAACGGCCAGGGCACCGGCGCGGCCCAGGGCCAAAGCGACTCCGATCAAAGCAGTCGCCGCCTGGAGGAGACCGATCCGTTCAGCCGCCCGGGCCCTGGCGTGAACGGCCCAGAGGATGGCGAGGGCACCGATGTGCCGGGGCGGCTTGAGATCGACCGCGCGCGCAAGTTGATGGAGGAGCTACGCCGCCGCTCTGCGCAGCGCGATCGCCCGCAACTGGAGCTGGACTACTTCGAGCGCCTGCTGGATCAGTTCTGATACGCAGGTAGCTTGCAGCTACCGCGCACGCTGTGAAGGGCTGCGGTCAGGACGCTTAGCGGGCGGCTCCGCCGCAGCGTCCACACCCTAGCAACGGCGGAGCGGCCCTGCCGCGGATGTGGTCGAGCGCGCTCGGATGCGCGCCCTTTCGTGGCGACGGGCAAGGCGCTAGGTTAGCGCTTAAAAGGATACCGCCAATGCCCAGCGCCCAGCTCAATCCCAACCTCGCCCGCGTTTTCGCCCCTCCGGTGATGGAGGCGCGGCGCTGGGTGGCGGAGGCGGCGCCGGTGCCGGGGCACGCACTGCTCAATCTCTCGCAGGCAGCGCCGGTCGATCCGCCCCCGCCCTCGCTACGCCGCGCCATGGCCGCCGCGATGGAGCGCCCTGAGACCCATCTCTACGGCCCGGTCCTGGGCGACACGGCGTTGCGTGCGGCGGTGGCGGCGCATTGGTCGGGCCTCTATGGCGGCACGCTCGTGCCTGAGCAGGTCGCGATCACGGCGGGCTGTAACCAGGCGTTTTGCACCGCGATCTCCAGCGTCTGTGCCCCGGGCGATGGGGTGCTGCTGCCCGTGCCGTGGTACTTCAACCATCGCATGTGGCTGGAGATGAGCAGTGTCGAGACCCAGCCGCTCGCCTGTGATGCGGAGATGCTGCCCGATCTGGACGCCGCCCGCGCCGCCATCACGCCCACGACCCGCGCCATCGTGCTGGTCACGCCCAACAACCCCACAGGGGCCGAATACTCCGACACGCTGCTGCACGCCTTTTACGATCTAGCGCGCGAACACGGGCTGGCGCTGATCCTGGACGAAACCTATCGCGACTTTCACGCGGGCGAGGGCGCGCCCCACACCCTGTTCAGCCGCCCCGACTGGCCCGAGACGCTGATCCACCTCTACAGCTTCTCCAAGGTCTACCGCCTGACCGGACATCGCACCGGCGCGCTGATCTGCGGCGAGGCGCGCCTCACGGAGGCTGAAAAGATCCTCGACAGCGTCACCATCTGTCCGCCGCGTCTCGGCCAGATCGCGGCCCTTGAAGGGCTGGCCACCCTCGCGCAATGGGTGGCGGGCGAGCGCGCCGAGATCCTGGCGCGTCGTGCAGCACTAGCCGCCGTCTTCTCCGAGCGGCTAGCGGACTGGCGCATCCTGGGCCTTGGCGCCTATTTCGCCTATGTCGAACACCCCTACGCCCTGCCCTCGGATGCGCTCGCCAAACGCCTTGTCGAGGAAGCGGCGCTCCTGGTCTTGCCCGGCACCATGTTCACCCCCGCAGGCGATCCCCAAGGCGCGCGCCAGTTGCGCATCGCCTTTGCCAATGCCGATGCCACGGGCCTGCGTGAACTGGGCGAGCGTCTGGCCGGTTTCACCGCTTGAGCGCCACGCCCACCCCCGATAGACCAAACCAAATCACCGAGGAGAGAACGCCATGCTCCATGCCATGCGCCGCGGCGCCAAGTCCTGGGTTGCCAAGGGCCTGATCGTGCTTTTGATCGCGAGCTTTGCGGTCTGGGGGATTGGCGACGCCTTCTCGGTGCGCCTCGATTCGGCGGTGGCGGAGGTGGGCGACGAGGTCGTCACCGTCGACGAGTATTACAACGCGTTGCAACGCCAGCGAAACACACTCAGCCAGCAGGCCGGACAGGCGATCTCCTATGAGGACATGCGCCGCTTTGGCTTTGATCGGCGCCTCCTGGAGGGCATGATCCGCGACGCCGCCTTCCGTGCCGAGCTTGATCGCTTGGCGATCAAGGCCCCCGACACCGCCGTGGCCGAGGCGATCCGCGACAACCCGGCGTTTCAGGCCACGGGGGGCGAGTTCTCCGAGGGCAGCTATGTGCTCAGCCTCGGGCGCCTCGGCATGTCGCCGGCCGAGTTCGAAGAGCTGACCCGCACCCTCCTCGGCCAGCGCATCCTGAGCGAGGCTACCGAGGCCGAGGCCGAGGCCGTACCCGGCATGGCCGCGCGCATCGCCAGCTTCGAGGCCGAGCAACGCAACATCGCCGTGGTCTCGCTCAGCCTGGAGGCGACCGAAGACCCGGGCACCCCCGACGGCCAGACCCTGCTCGACTATTTCTCGGAAAACCGCGCACGCTACCGCGAGCCCGAGCGGCGTTCGGGGCGCTATCTCCACATCGACATCGCCGCCCTAGCCGAAGCCAACCCGCCGAGCGAGGACGAGGTGCGCGCCTCTTATGACGAGACCGCAGAGCGCTATGCCGTCCCGGCCACGCGCACCATCGATCAGTTGCCGCTCAACCCCGACACCGCCGAGGCGGACGCGCGCTCGGTGATCGAGGGCGAACAGAGCTTTGAGGATCTGG
This sequence comes from Pseudomonadota bacterium, assembly GCA_038750185.1. GTDB lineage: Bacteria > Pseudomonadota > Alphaproteobacteria > Rhodobacterales > Rhodobacteraceae > Thermohalobaculum. Next base: position 6,963 of record JBCDHK010000026.1, on the reverse strand, counting down.
CCACGGCGCTTGGCGAAAACCCCGCCGATCTCTCGCTCGGGCGTCTGGAGCGCGGCGATCTGCCCGAGGCCGTCGCTGAAGCCGTCTTCACCACCACTGAGCCCGGCGTAATCGGCCCGGTGCAAGCGCCCTTTGGCCCGGTGCTGATCCGCATCACTGCGGCCGTGGTGGGCGGCGCGCCCGAGTTTGAAGAACTGCGCCCGGTCCTCGAACAGCGGCTGGCGCGCGAGGCGGCCTTGGAACGCGCGCCCCAGCTTGCCACCCAAATCGAGGATCTGCGCGCAGAAGGCGCCGATTTCGCCACTATCGCCACGGAGACAGGCCTCACCGAGCAGCTCTTCACCGGGCTCGCCCGCGATGCAACGCTGCCCGGGGGAGCCTTTGCCGAGGGCTTCACCGCCACGCCGGCGCTCTTGGAGGAGGTGTTCACCGCCTTCGATCTGGAGGAGCGCGAGATCCTGCCCACACCCGGCGGCGGCTTTTTCGTCGTCATGGTCGAGGAGATCGAGGAGGCCGGCACGCCGGGCCTGGAAGTAGTGCGCGAGCGTGTCGTGGCCGATTGGCAGCGTGCGCGGCGCCTCTCCGAGGTCGAGGCCGAGGCCGAACGCTTGGTGCGCCGCCTCAACGGCCCCGAGACGCTGGCCGCCTTGGCCGAAGAGCGCGGGCTTGAGCTGCGCGAGACTGGCGCGTTTGCCCGCGCCGCCGCCCCCGCCGATCTGCCGCCCGAACTGGTCGTCGCGGTCTTTGCCGCCGAGGAGGGCGAGGCCGCAGCCACCCCTGCCGCCGACGGCAACAGCGTCCTGCTGGCCGAAGTGCTAAACATCGAGGCGCCCGAGCCCGAGATCCTGGGCGTGCTCAGCGATCAGATCGACGCCGAACTAGCCCGCCTCAGCGCCGAGGACACCCGCGAGTTGTTTGCCCGGGCCATCACCCAGCAATTCCCGGTCGAGATCGATGAGGGCACCGTCGACAGCGTCTTCGGCCTGCTCGGCAGTGCGCGTGCCAATGGCGGATGATCTGAGCCCCCCCGCGCCCGAGATCGAGGGCGCCGAGGCAGCCCGTGCAGCCCTTGCCAAAGGCGAAAACGCCGTGCTCTGGACGCGCCGCATCGCCGATATGGACACCGCCGTCTCGCTGATGCTCAAGCTGGCGGGGGGTCGGCCCGACAGTTTCCTCTTGGAGTCGGTCACCGGCGGCGAGGTGCGCGGACGCTACAGCGTCATCGGCATCGCGCCGGATCTGATCTGGCGCTGCCAAGGAGACGCCGCCGAGATTAATCCCGCCCCCGCGACCGAGCGCACCCGCTTCACACCCGAGCCCGAGCCAGCGCTCACCAGCCTGCGCGCCCTGATCGAGCGCTCGCGCATCGCATTGCCCGAGGCGCTGCCGCCCATGGCCGCGGGGCTGTTCGGCTATCTCGGCTATGACATGATCCGCCTGGTCGAGCGCCTCGGTGCGCCCAACGAGGACGTGCTCGGCCTGCCCGATGCGGTCTTCCTGCGCCCCTCGGTGGTGGCGATCCTCGACAATATCCGCGACGAGGTCAGCCTAGTGGCCCCGATCTGGCACGATCCCGATACCATCCCCGAAACGGCACTGGCTGCAGCCGAAGCCCGCCTAGCCCAAGCGGTCGAGCGCATCGACCGCGCCGAGGTGCCCACCCCTGCCCCCGCTGCCGCGACCACCCCAGCCCGCGCGCTCGATCCGGTCTCCAACACCCCCCACGCCGACTATCTGGCCATGGTCGAGCGCGCGCGGGAGTACATCCGGGCGGGCGATATCTTCCAGGTCGTGCCCTCGCAGCGCTGGTCGATGCCCTTGGAGGTGGCGCCCTTTGCACTCTACCGCGCGCTGCGCCGCACCAACCCCTCGCCGTATATGTTCTACTTCGATCTGGGCGGGTTTCAGATCGTGGGCGCCAGCCCCGAGATCCTGGTGCGCCTGCGCGGCGATACGGTCACCATCCGCCCCATCGCCGGCACCCGTCCGCGCGGCACCACAGCAGAGGACGACCGCCGCTTGGAGGACGAACTTCTCGCCGATCCCAAAGAGCGCGCCGAACACCTGATGCTGCTCGATCTCGGGCGCAACGACGTGGGCCGGGTGGCCGAGATTGGCACCGTCACCCCAACCGACACCTTCACCGTCGAGCGCTACTCCCACGTCATGCACATCGTCTCCAACGTCGAGGGCAAGCTGCGCCCGGACTACGACGCGCTCTCGGCCTTGCTCGCTGGACTGCCAGCGGGCACGGTCTCAGGCGCGCCCAAGATCCGCGCCATGGAGATCATCGACGAGCTGGAGCGCGAAAAACGCGGCATCTATGCCGGGGGTGTGGGCTATTTCGCAGCCGACGGCGGCATGGACACTTGCATTGCGCTGCGCACCGGCGTGGTCAAGGACGGCACGCTCTACGTCCAGGCCGGGGGCGGCGTGGTCCACGACAGCGACCCCGAGGCCGAGTTCCAGGAGACGGTCAATAAGGCGCGCTCGCTGATCCACGCCGCCGAGATCGCGCGGGGCTTCAATTGAGGCTCCAAGGGCGCCAACAAGAGCCCCTGGATGCGTGATCCAGGCGGTGCGCCACCTCGGGAGAACACGTCAGGAGAAAACGCATGGAAACCGTCTCTGAAACCCGTGCCTTTGGCGGCCTGCAGGGTGTCTACCGCCACCCCTCCAAGGCGTGTGGCTGTGACATGACCTTTGCCGTCTACATGCCCCCCGCCGCAGCCTACGGCCCGGTGCCGTGTCTTTGGTATCTCTCGGGGCTCACCTGCACCCATGAGAACGCCATGACCAAGGCGGGCGCGCAGGGGTGGGCGGCGGAAGCTGGCCTCGCGCTGGTGTTCCCCGATACCTCGCCCCGGGGCGAGAGCGTGGCTGATGACGAGGCCTTCGATCTCGGCCAAGGCGCGGGGTTTTATGTCGATGCCACCGAGACGCCCTGGGCGCCGCATTTTCGCATGTACACCTACATCACCGAGGAGCTGCAGCGCATGGTGACACGCGAGTTCTCCATTGAGATCGAGCGTCAGGGCATCACCGGCCACTCCATGGGCGGCCACGGCGCGCTGACGCTGGCCATGCACCGCCCCGATCTCTATCGCTCGCTCTCAGCCTTTGCGCCCATCGCCAATCCGAGCGCCTCGGACTGGGGGCAAAAGCAGCTTGGCGCCTATCTGGGCTCGGATGAAACGCGTTGGCAGGCCCACGACGCAACGCTCTTGCTCGCAGACCGCGGCTGGGAGGGCGATATCCTGATCGACCAAGGCGCCTCGGACCAATTCCTCCACCTGCTCAAGCCCGAAGCTCTGGCCAAAGCCCTGGCCGAGACCCGCACGCCTTCGTCGTTTCGCATGCAATCGGGCTATGACCACTCGTACTTCTTCGTCGCCAGCTTCATCGCCGAGCACATCGCCTGGCACGCCGAGCGCCTCGACTGATCGGGCCATGCGGCGTTGCAGCGCGCACCTCTGGCATTCCCGGCCCACAGCCTATATTGCGCCACTGGACCACACTCCCCACCGCCACGCCGGAGACCCACCCCGCCATGAGCGACTTCAATGACCTGCGCGACGCCATCTCGACCGTCGCCGAAATCATCGAGGAGGCGCGCAACGGCCGCATGGTCATCCTGGTCGATCACGAAGACCGCGAGAACGAGGGCGACCTCGTCATCCCCGCCCAGATGGCCACCCCGGATGCGATCAACTTCATGGCCACCCACGGGCGCGGCCTGATCTGCCTCGCCATGGAGGGCCCGCGTCTCGACAAACTCGGCCTGCCGATGATGTCGGCCTCCAATCAGTCGCGCCACGAGACTGCTTTTACGGTGTCCATCGAGGCGCGCGAGGGCGTGACCACCGGCATCTCGGCCCATGATCGCGCCCGCAGCATCGCTGTGGCCATCGACCCAGCCTCGACCTCAGCCGATATCGCCACGCCGGGCCATGTGTTTCCCTTGCGCGCGCGCGAAGGTGGGGTGCTCGTGCGTGCAGGCCACACCGAAGCGGCGGTCGATATTGCGCGTCTGGCCGGAAAAAACCCCTCGGGCGTGATCTGCGAGGTGATGAAAGACGACGGCACCATGGCGCGCCTGCCCGATCTGGTCGCCTTTGGCCAGCGCCATAATATCAAGATCGGCACCATCTCCGATCTGATCGCCTACCGTCGCCGCCACGACAACCTGATGCAGCAGGTCGACACCGCCACCATCACCTCCGAGTACGGCGGCGAGTGGCGCTTGCAGGTGTTTCGCGACGCACCCGAAGGCCATGAGCACTACGCCATCACCAAGGGCACCCTCGATGACGGCCAGCCGGTGCTGGTGCGTATGCATGTGCTCGACCCGCTCGACGATGTACTGGCCCTCAACCCCGTGCGTGCAGGACAAGTACCGGGCGCCATGCGCGCCATTGCCGAGGAGGGGCGCGGCGCTGTGGTGTTGCTGCGCGATCTCTCGCCCACCGCCGTCTCGGATCGGCTGCGCGGGCGCACCGCCTCGCCCAAGGAATTGCGCCAGTACGGCCTTGGGGCGCAGATCCTGTCCTCGCTTGGCGTGTCGCGGCTGATCCTGCTCACCAACTCCCCCCAGCCCAAGGTGGTGGGCCTCGACGGCTATGGCATCGAGATCGTTGATACCCGCGCCATCCCCGCCTCAAAAGCTGACGGAGCCGACCATGGCCGCCCCTGATACCGCTCCCATGCCCCTGCCGCACTTTGCCGTGGCGCCGCGTGTGCTGATCGTGGCCGCGCCGTTTTATCGCCGCCTTGCCGATCAGTTGATTGCCGGCGCCCGGGCCACACTGGAGCAAGCCGGCGCCACCCACGAGTTGGCCGAGGTGCCGGGCGCCTTAGAGATCCCGACCGCGATCCATCTGGCGGCAGCGGCGCGGCGTTTCGACGCCTATGTCGCGCTAGGCTGCGTCATCCGTGGCGAGACCACCCACTACGAGACCGTGTGCAACGACAGTTCGCGCGGGCTGATGCTGCTCGGCGTTGAGCGCGGGCTGGCCATCGGCAACGGCATCCTGACCTGCGAGACCATGGCCCAGGCCGAGGTGCGCGCCGATCCCGAGCAGGCCGACAAAGGCGGCGGTGCGGCGGCAGCAGCGCTCCACCTCCTCGCCCTGGCCGAGCGTTTCCGCCAAGGCGGTGATGGCGGCGAGGGCCCGGAAGTGCTCTATGCCACCTCCGCCCTCACCCGGACCGCCTGAGATGAAACCTCGCTCGCCCGCACCCAGCCGCCGCGCGCGCTCCGCCTCGCGCCTGGCCGCCGTGCAGGCACTCTATCAGATGGAAGTCACCGGCGCCCCCATGCCCAAGGTGCGCCAGGAGTTCGAGCAGCATCGCCTCGGCGCCCCGGTCGATGAAGAGGGCGGCGCCGAGTACCACGAAGCCGATCTGGACCTGTTTCGCGCCATTCTCGCCGGTGTGATCGCTAATCAGTCGCGCATCGACCGCCTGACCGATGCGGCGCTGGTCGAGCGCTGGCCGCTCGGGCGCATCGACGCCACGCTGCGCGCGCTCTTTCGCGCTGGCGGCTTCGAGCTGGCCGAGCGCCCCGACATCCCCCCCAAAGTGGTGATCGGCGAGTATGTCGATGTCGCCAAGGCGTTCTTTGCCGAGGGCAAGGAGGCCAAATTCGTCAACGGCGTCCTCGACCACATGGCCCGCGCGGCCCGCCCTGGCGCCCTCGATCCACGCTGAAAGGACGCCGGGCTTGAGGGGCAGAGCGCCCCTGCCCCACCTTGCAGGCAACCGACAACGGCCTACACCTTCAAGTTGTGCAAATTTGAGGGGTGATTGCCTTGAGCAAGACAGCAAAGCTGGGCCGGTGCCGATCCTACATCGGTCTGCTGTTGGTGGCCTATGTGGTAATCGCAATACATGGCGATCTCTATTCCAAGAATAAGGAATGGTTCCCGTTCTTCAGTTGGTCGCTGTTCACCCGCACGCACTTTATTGCACATGACGCTGTACTGGAGATCGTCTCTGCCGACGGCAAACGCTTTGACCCTCCGGTAGATTACTTCAAACTGCCCGAGTTGTTTTCTCCAGCCGCTGCCAACTCCGCCAGTGTCGTCAAACTAACCCGGAAAATGGCAGGGCGCCATTACGGCGGAAAAGACCTGAGCGAACTCGAAGCCAGGCTCAACAACGTCTACCTCAACGATGTCGACACCGTGCACTGGCAGTTGGTGCATGTCGTCCACTACCCGATCGAGCGCTATCGCAGCGGCCAGACCCTGCGCCGCACCGTCCTCATGACCGGAGTAAAAACGCCATGAGCGCCGCCGTCGACGTTGCCCTCTTGCGCCGAGTGCGCCGCGCTCTTGGCGGTCCGGCCCGTCAGGCCCCCGATTGGCGCGCCCAAGAGGCCATGGCCGCACAGGCGATGGTGCTGGTGCGCGTCTTCTACGGCATCGGTCTGGCAAAGATCTACGCCCGCTGGCAGACCCTTGCCGACATCCCCAAGACCTGGGCGGAGAGCATCCCGCTCTGGCCCTCGCTTTGGCTCGATTATGTGCCGCTCGAACAGGCGGCGCTGGGGCTGTTTCTGTTTTGCTTTACGGTCGGCTTTGCCGTTGTGGTTTTGCCGCACAACCGAATGCTGCGCATTCTCGCCGCCGTCGTGGCGCTGCAAATCGCGGCTCTGGAGAACAGTTGGGGCGGTATCAATCACGGCGCTCACGAGTGGGTCTGGCTCAGTATCGTGTTGTGTTTTTTGCCGCATGGCCGCCCGCAAGAGACCAACGCACGCGCTTATCGCCAGCAAGTCATTCTGGTCTTTGCCAGTGCTGGCACGATTTTGTTGCTGTTTTACTCCATGTCGGGCGGCTACAAGATTTGGGCAGCCACCAATCAATTGCTGTCTGGCGAGTTCGGCGGGTTTTCGCCTTATGCTATGGCCGTCACCGTGGCCCGGCGCAGCCTGCAGACCATGAACGACCCGCCGCTGGC
>JBCDHK010000025.1:0-20166 GCA_038750185.1 Pseudomonadota bacterium | reverse complement strand
CATGGACGTAGGCGCGGGCACGCGTGCCGAAGCCGGAGATCAGGTGGCCCGCGGTCTCGCGCGCTGAGAGGATGTCGTCGACCTGGACCGGCTCGCTCTCGCCCGAGGCCAGGCCCGCCCAGGTGGCCGGGCGCATTTTCTCCAGATTGCCGATCACGCGGTCGACTTCGGGCATGGCGGCAAAGCTGTCCGGATCGGTCTGGGCGGCGCAGCCGGTGACGACGATGCGCGCCCCGGGCCGCTCACGGCGGGCTTTGCGGATCTGCTGGCGAGCTTGGCGCACGGCCTCGGCGGTGACGGCGCAGGTGTTGAAGACGATGGTGTCGTCGAGGCCGGCCTGGGTGGAAAGCTCGGCCATGGCCTCGCTCTCGTAGGCGTTGAGGCGACAGCCGAAGGTGCGGATATCGGGCGCGCTCATGGCCTGAGTACCGCGTCCAGGAAGGCCGGGGAGAGCGTGCCCTCGAACACCTCGGCGACAGGGCCTGCCATGTGCACGCGCGTGCCCTCCAGCGCGATCTCCAGCGTGCCGCCTGGCAGGTGGACGGCGACGCGCGCGTCGGTCAGCCCGCGGCGTGTGCCAGCGACGGCCACAGCACAGGCCGAGGAGCCCGAGGCCAGCGTGGCGCCGGCGCCGCGCTCCCAGACGCGCACGCGCAGGCTATCGCGGCTCAGCACCTGGGCAAACTGGACGTTGGTGCGCTCGGGAAACAGCGGGTGGTGCTCGACCGCCGCGCCGCGGGCTGCCAGATCGACGGCCTCGACATCCTCGACAAAGTGCACGCAATGCGGATTGCCGATGCCCACGGCAACCGGCGCGCCCTCCAGGGGCAGCGCGTCGGTGTCGACCGCTTCGGCGAGCGGGATAGCGCGCCAGTCCGCGGTCGCCTCGCCCATATCGACGGTGATCAGACCATCGTCTCGGCGGCGCCCGGTGAGTGGCTCGGCGCGTCCGGTGACGGCAAGCGAGACGTGAGGGCCGCGCCCCTCGGCCAGCATCAGCGCCACGATACAGCGGCTGGCGTTGCCGCAGGCAGCCGCCTGAGAGCCATCGCCATTCCAAAACGTCACACCGATGTCGGCGCCTTCCACCTCGGCCAGTACCGCCAATTGGTCAAAGCCGACGCCGCGGTGGCGCTCGCCCAGTGCCCGCGCCAAAGCAGGCGTGACGGAGAGCCCTCCATCGCGCGCGTCCACGATGACAAAGTCGTTGCCCGCCCCGTGCATCTTGCGAAAACGGAGCGGCGTAAACTGCTGCACAGTGTCCATGCGCGCCGATATAACGCCGCCGCCACGACCCTGCCACCCCGCGTATGGGGCATTATCGTCCGGGAAAGCGGTGAAAGCGCCGCAGGACGGGGTCGCCTTCGCGCCAGAGGACGCCATTGTAACCCGGATTGTCGGGGCTGCAGGCGATGCCGTCGAGGGAGACGCCCGCACCCCAGCCTGCTCCGGCGCCGGTGCTGCGTACGGAGAGGGTCCAGGCGCCCAGGGGGGCCTCCCAGGCGATGCGGCCTGGGCGGGACTGCTCGGCGATGACGCGGCCGTTTTCGAGCACGACCAGATAGGCGTCGCGGGGGCCGAGGGTGGCGATGCGCTCGGCGCCGCGGGCTGTGAGCGCTGCTGCCACGCCTGGGGGGGGCGTATTGGTCTCGCGCACGCCCAGTGCCATGCGGCAGCCCTCGCCGCAATCGGCGATCAGATCGGCCAGGGAGGTCTGGTCGTCGGTGAGCACCGTCTTGTCGCGCCAGACCGGGGGCAGGGGGGTGGCGTCCTCCAGCCAGGCACCGTTGGCAACCAGCGCCTCGCGCGCCAAGAGCGCTTCGGGGCGGGCTGCCATCAAGCAGGCGCGCGGATCGATCTTGGGCACGAGATAGAGCGTACCGCGCTCCAGGGGGCCGTTGAGAATGCGCTCAGTGAGGGCGCGCACCCGTTTTTGGTGGCTCTTGTGATCTCTTCGTGCAACGTAAAACAGATTGGTGCTGGCGCCGTTCAGCACCGCGGCATAGCTGATATCATAGCGCAGACGCGCCGGGCCATTGTGGCGCGCCAGAAAGGCGGCGTGGTCGATGGTTTCGGGCCAGCGCTCGGCCAGGGCCTCCATCTCGGCTTGGCGCGTGGGGTCTGGCGCTGTCAGTGCCTTGAGGCGAACCGGGGCGCCGGAGAGATCGTAGGCTTGGACGGCGACCGCCAGCCCCAGCACCGCCATCGACCAGCGCCGCGGCAGGCGCAGCGCCAGCGTCGCGACCGTCCAGAGCACCAGCGCCAGCCCCACGATCCAGGCAAACCGCCCCGTGCCGCGAAAGATCGAGGCGGCGCGCTCGACAAAAGCCGGCAGCCAGACGTCGAGCAGCACGCTCTCGCCCAGCGTGATCCGCGGCGAGAGCGCGTAGAGCAGCGCCATCAGCGCCACCCCGCCCAACGCCCAGAAGCGCCGCCGCAAGACCGGATCGAGGTCGGGGCGTACCAGCGTCACGACCAGTGCCGCCAGCACCGCCCCCATCGTGCCCACACCCAGATAGGCAAAGCCCTCGTACTGGCCCGGCAAGATCGGCAACGGCGAGAGGATCTGCGACCAGATGCCTTCGAGCTGGGAATTGACGGGTGAGAGCAAGTTCATGGTGAAATAGCGGATATCCGTGGTCACGGTGTTGTCCGGATTGATGACGAAGTAGCCGAGCAGCGTCATCAGCGCGAGCATGGCACAGACCGTGGCCCCCAGAGCGGCGAGGCGGCGCCATGGGGCAGGGCGCGGCCCGCCCTCGCGCCAGCGCAGCCAGACCGAGCCGAGCGCGATCAGCGCCACCATGGCCACGAAATAGGCGTGGACACACACCGCAAACAGCGCCAGTCCGGTCAAGACGGCGCGGCGCGCGCGTGCCTCCAGAAACAGCGCGCCAAGCCCCAGCAGTACGATCCAATGCGCCACCAGCGTGTCGTGGCCAAGACGCTGGTACATGGGCGCCCAGAGCATGAGCAGCACCGCGCCCAGCACCCCGGGCCAGGGTGCGACGCCCATGCGCGAGAGACACCAAAAGCCGACCACCCCCTGCAACACCACGCAGGAGAAAAACCACCAGCCCTGAAACTGGACCGGCTCGGCACCCACGCCGAGCAGCGCCTTGAGCGGGATCGAGACCAGCGGCAGCGCATCGACATAGACCAGTGAGGTGCCGTCTGGGGCATCGAGAGAGCGAATGACACCGAGCGGCCAGGACCAGGGTTCGTTCAGGAAAGCGATCCAGCCGACGACATGCTGGCCCCAGTCGCCCCCGCGCAGCAGCCAGCCCAGGTTGGTGGGATCGAGGATGTGGGTGTCGAAGGCCAGGGCGAACAGGCCAGCGCCGAGCAAGGCCACCAGTGGATAGGCACGAAGTTCGGTCAGGGTCATGGGCGTCTCTGGCTCAAGCGCGGACTGCGTGAGCCGTCTAGGAAAAATCGACCGCGTTGTCACCCATGCCCGCCTCCGATCCACCGTGACAACAGGACGCGAGAGCGGGCTGGAGGCCGTACCCGATCGCGCCAGCCCCGCCCAACGTCCCCGGCATGCCTTGCAACGGGAGTTGGGTGGGTTGTCTGCGCGTATCCTTGGGGCTCAGAACACGTCGAAATCGGCGGGGGTTGGCGTGGGTCCGCCGTTCAGCACGGCAAAGCGGATCTGTGGGGCGGGGCCGTTGCCATCGGGGTCGTAGAACAGCTCGCTGCCGAAGACCAAAACGAAGTCGTCGGCGTCCTGGGCAAAGCCGCTCTGCAGATTGGCGGCGCTGAAGTTGACGCCTTGGAGTGCGGTAAAGCCGTCGTCGTCGAGCGCCAGGGTATCGAGACCTGGCACGAAATCGAGCACGGTATCGATGCCTCCTGCCGCGGTGCCGGGGGCCTCGAACACAAAGCGGTCGGCGCCGCCTTCGCCGGACAGCGTATCGTTGCCGGTGCCGCCTTCCAGCGTGTCCGAGCCTGCCGCGCCCACCAGAAGATCGGTGCCGGGGCCGCCGCGCAGCAGATTGGCTGCGGTCTCGGAGCGATTGGAGGCGACCAGGGCGAAGAGGCTGTCGTTGCCCGCGCCGCCCTCCAGCGTATCAGAACCGAACTGGCCACGCAGTTCGTCGTTGCCCGCCCCGCCGCGGATCAGGTTGGCGCCTGTGGAGCCGGTGATGGTGTCGCCAAAGGTCGAGCCGTCGACGTTTTCGATGGAGACATAGCTGTCGCCCGCCGCCTCGCCCGCGTTGGTGGCTGGATTGACCAGATTGGCCGAGATGCCCGCACTCGCGTTGGCGTAGGTGGCGAGGTCGAGGCCTGGGCCGCCGTCGAGACTGTCGAAGCCCGTACCGCCGTCCAAGGTGTCGTTGCCCGCCTCGCCGCTCAGGGTGTCGTTGCCGGCGCCGCCGCTCAGGAGATCGGGACCGGCAGCGGCAATCGCCAGATCGTCGCCGTTGCCACCGTCGAGCACATTGGCCACGGTCTCGGAGCGGTTGGAGGCGACCAGGGCGAAGAGGGTGTCGTCGCCCGCGCCGCCCTCCAGCGTGTCAGAACCGAACTGGCCGCGCAGTTCGTCGCCACCTGCGCCACCGCGGATCAGGTTGGCGTCTGTGGAGCCGGTGATCACATCGCCAAAGGCCGAGCCCTCGACGTCCTCGATGGAGATATAGCTGTCGCCTGCCGCGGCGCCGGTGTTGGTGCTGGCGTTGACCAGATTGACCCCGACCCCGCTGGCCGCACTCAGGTAACTGACGATGTCGCGCGCGCTGCCGCCATTGAGCACATCCGCGCCCGGGCCGCCGTCGAGGAGATCGGGGCCGCCGCCGCCGTTCAGGCTATCATCGCCCGCCTCGCCGCGCAGCGTGTCGAGGCCGATGTTGCCGAGCAGCGTGTCCATGCCAGCCGCGCCCACGATCAAGTCGTCGCCAGCGCCGCCATTGAGCAGATTGGCATCGGTTTCTGAGCGGTTGGAGGCGACCAGGGCGTAGAGCGTGTCATTGCCGAGCCCGCCGATCAGCGTATCGGGGCCGAACTGACCGCGCAGCTCGTCGTTGCCGTCCAGCCCGCGCAGCCGGTTGGCGCCGGTCGAGCCGGTGAGGGTGTCGTCGAAGTTGGTGGCATCGACGTTTTCGATCGAGGCGTAGGTGTCGCCTGCGGCGGCGCCGGTGTTGTTGCTGGGGTTGACCAGATTGGCCCCGATGGCCGCGCCTTCGCTCTGGTAGCTGACCAGATCGGTGCCGCTGCCGCCGTTGAGCACATCGCCGCCTGCGCCGCCGTCGAGGGTGTCGTTGTTGGGGCCGCCTTCCAGGCTGTCGTCGCCCGCCTCGCCTTGCAGACGGTCGTTGCCCGGGCCGCCTTCCAGGGTGTCGGGACCGGCGGCACCGATCAGGAGATCGGCGCCCTCGCCGCCTTCGAGGCTGTTGGCCTCGGTCTCGGAGCGGTTGGAGGCGACTAGGGCGAACAGCGTGTCGTTGCCGAGGCCCCCTTGCAGGGTGTCGGCGCCGAACTGGCCGCGCAGGGCGTCGTTGCCCGCACCGCCGATCAGCAGGTTGTCGTCGAGCGAACCGGTGAGGGTGTCGGCAAAGGGGGTGGCTTCGATGTTTTCGACCGCGTTGTAGGTATCGCCTGCCGCAGCGCCGGTGTTGGCGGCGGGGTTGGTCAGATTGGCGCCCACCGCCGCCCCGGCATTGGCATAGGTGACGAGGTCGATGCCGCCCGCCCCGCTCAGCAAATCGGCGCCAGGGCCGCCGTCGAGCGTGTCGGCATCCTCCCCGCCGTCGAGAAAGTCGTCGCCCGCCTCGCCGATGAGCGTATCGAGGCCCGGGCCTCCCCGCAGCGTGTCGGGGCCTGCGGCACCGATCAGCCGGTCGTCGCCCGCCTCGCCGTCGAGCAGATTGGCCTCGGTCTCGGAACGGTTGGTGGCGATCAGGGCAAAGAGTGTGTCGTCACCCAAGCCGCCCTCGATGGTGTCAGGGCCGAACTGGCCGCGCAGTTCGTCGTTGCCGAGGCCGCCCCGGATCAGATCGGCTGCAGCCGAGCCGATCAGGGTGTCGGCCAGGCCCGAGCCCTCGATGCCCTCGACCGAGACGTAGCTGTCGCCTGCCGCCTCGCCGGTGTTGGTGGCGGGGTTGACCAGATTGACGCGCACGCCCGCGCTGGCGCTGCGATAGGTGGCTAGATCGTCGCCGGTGCCGCCGTCGAGTGTGTCGCCCCCTGGCCCGCCATCGAGGGTGTCGGCGTCTGCACCGCCCTCCAGCGTATCGGCGCCGTCCTCGCCCTCCAGCAGATCGTCGCCCGCCTCGCCTTCGAGCAGATCAGCGTCGGGGCCGCCGCTCAGCGTGTCGTTGCCAGCCAGCCCCCTCAGCGTGTCCTGGCCGCCAAGGCCCGAGAGACGATCATCGCCCGGAGTGCCCTCCAGCGTATCGTTGCCAGGACCGCCGGTATCGATGAGCGGCAGATCGCCATCGGTGATGCCAAGCACCACCGGTGCCACCTCCAGCCCGTCATAAAGCGGATCGGCGCTCTCCAGGCTAAACGACAGGATCGCCCCCTCGTCGCCCTCAAAAGCACCATCGGCCAGCGCGCTGACCTGAAACGGCGCCCCGCCGGCGCCCAGCGCCTGCACCACCGGCTGGCCGGGGCCCGCGCCGAGATCGACGTCCATCGTGTCGGGCGTCAGCGTGACATCGACGGGAAAGAGCGGCGTAAAGCCCGGCTCCAGCGTCAGCGTGAACGCGAGGCTCGACCCCTCGGCCAGCAGGGTACCGTTTGGCTCGGTGGGGATGGTGAGGCGCGGGCGTTCGATCACGGGCTCGGTGGCCACGCCCAGCGTCTGCCCGCGCACCAGGATGCCGCTGTCGAGCAGGCCATCGCGCACATCCTCAACCTCGATGCGCAGGATGTTCTGGCCGCTTCTGACCGGGGCTACGACGCTCAGCACCTGGGTGTAGGCATCGGCGCGGGTGTGATCGGCAACCGGGCCCTCGCCGACCAGATTGAGGATCAGATCGGGGTTGCTCTGTGCAAAGGGGGCCGGGCGCAGCGAATTGACTGTGAGCGCTGAGCCATCGGAGAGCGCGCCGTACTGCACGCCGTTGAGCGAGATGCGGAAGATATCGGAGAATTCGGAGCCGGCAAACTCGATCAGTTCCTCCGAGAACACCAGAAACTCGAAGGCGACGAATTGCTGATCGGGGGTGCTGACCTCGTTGAAGAACTCATAGACCAGCGCGATGCGGTCGTCCTCTGCGCCCGGCGCGCCGAAATCGGTCGAGAGATCGGCGGGCGCGTCGAGGCGCGCGGTCGAGGCGGTGAAGTTGACGTCGAAGTTTTCCGCCGCGCCGCCTTCGGCCACATAGACATAGAGGGGCACATCGGTCGAGACGGGCGCGGTTAGTTCGAGCGCGATCTCGCCGCCGTCGCCAAGCGTGAAATAGCCGGTCTCGGCGAGGTCATTGTAATCGGAGACGCCAAGGGTGGCGATGCCAGCGGCGGTCGTCTCGGCAAACACGTTGTCCAGATTGGGCTCGACGGGCGAGCGCTGGCTGCCAGGGGTGAGGCGCAGCCCGGCAGCGGAGTAATCGAGCACATCAAGGCGGGGCAGCACGGCTGGATCGTTGAAATCCGCCCCGTTGGCGAGGTCGTTCGCAGTGAGCAGCGTGCGGCTTAGGATCAGGGCGTCGATCTCCAGCCCCGAGAGGCCGCCAAAGCCGCCGCCGAGCACATCGTTGTCGTCGCGCAGGGCAAAGGAGCGCAGCGGCTCGATCAGATTGCCGATCTCGGCGCGATAGATGTTGGAGATGAGGGGGTTCGAGAAGGTGCCGATCAGCTCGAAATCGAGCGCCAGGTCCTCGCCGGTGAAAAAGCCGCCGTCGATCTCGTTGGTGCCGTCCAGATCCTCGACCTGGCCGGTGCTCAGCACCACACCCGAGCCGAGGCCGAAGGGGTCGTTCTGAAACACCCCAAACGCCCGCGCATCGCCTTCGAGGCGCACCACGCCCTGGCGCAGGGCGGGATCGGGGCTCGGCCCGAGCAGCGCATTGCGCAACACCGCCGGATTGGCCTCTTGCGTGACCCAGGAGCCGCTGGAGGCGGCGCTGAGCGCCGGCGCGCCCTCTGGGGGCGGGGCGTCGGCTGGCACAACGGTTGTCGGTAGCGTGGCCGAGGACAGCGCCGCCATCGCGCCGCTTAAGCCGCTGAGCGGGGCGGTGGGGTCCCAGCCGAGGGGGCCGTTTGCGCCGACATAGAGGATCGCATCCGAGGTCAGATCGAGGCTGGTGATACCTTGCAATTCGGCGACGATATCGCGCGCGCCGCCAGCGCGCAGGATGTAGAGGCCGCCGCCGAACGCCTCGGTGGTATAGTCCGACGCCACGCCCGCCAATTGTAGCTGGTCGCCGTCGCCCGGGGTGAAGTCCACGATCACCGCGCGCGCGTCCTCGGCATCGCTCTGAGCGATGTCGCGCCCGAGGTAGAACGGCTCGGGCGTGCGGAAGGTGGTCATGGGCACCAGATCGCCCGCCACGCCGAGCACGAACAGATCGCCCCCCGCCTCGCCGGCCAGCGTGTCGATCTCGAAGATATCGCGCGGCTCGCTCGGCAGGCCCTCCGGTATGCCGTTGTCGATCAGCGGATCGGTGCCGACCAGGGTGTCCGCTCCCTCGCCGCCGAAGACGCTGTCCGAGCCGGTGTTGGCGATCAGCACGTCATTGCCGGTGTTGCCGCGCAGCGTGTCGGCGCCGTGGGCGCTGTCGAAGCCCACTTGGGGGTCGTTGTTGAGGCTCACACCGCGCCAGGCGCCGCGCAGCAGATCGTCGAAGGGTGAGCCGAGGACGTCGATGCGCTCGATCTCGCTGAAATCGACCACATCGAGCGCGTTCATGCTCTCAAAGCGGCCCTCGGTGGCGGTGAATACCAGGCTGGGGCCGCCGCCGTCCTCGAAGACCAGTGCCGAGAAGGCGCGCGTGCTCTGGCTGAAGATGGCGCTTGAGGCATTGAAGTTGAGCACCAGCGTGTCGCCGATGTTGTCGAGCACCGGCCCGAGGTCGGGGACGATGAAAAAGCCCTCAGCCGCGCCTGGCGCGGTCCCGCCGGTGGCGCCGAACTCGGCTGGGCCGAAATCGCTGCCGCCCATCACCGTGTCGATGCCGAGGCCCGGGATCAGTACGTCCACATCGCCGCGGCTGTCGAATTCGTTGCTGCTGCGCCCGAATTGTTGGAGGGTGTCCTGCCCGCTGCCGGTCTGGACCACACCGATTTGCTCGAAATTGACCGCTGCCGCCCCTGAGGCGAGGCGGAAGTTGACCCGACCGGCCCCGGCGGAGATGTCGATGTCCTCGTCAGCACGGCGCAGATCGATGTCGAGGATGTCGGTGTCGCGCCCACCGTCGAGGAAGAAGGGGCGCGGGTCGGGGAGGGTCTGATCCGCGAGATCGGGGCCGAGGGTGTAGGTAAGGCTGTCGTTGCCCTCCTGCAGCGAGACGAAATCGGCACCCTGGCCGCTGTTGACGATGTCGCCGCCGCCGCCGGTGAAGAGCGTGTCGTCGCCGTTGCCGGTGTCGAAGAAATCGCCGAGGCGGGTGCCGATGACGCGGTAGTTCTCGAAATCGGCGAAGTCGACCCGGTCGAGCACGGCCAGCCCCGTGCTGGCCAGACGCACAAAGAAGCCCGAACTCGCGCCCCCGGTGAGGCCGAGCCCGAAGTCGTCCTGGCTGTAGTCGATCAGCAGCGTGTCGATGCCGCCGCCGCCGTTGACGGTGTCGAAGCCGGTCGAGGACGAGAGCCCGGGATCGATGCGGTTGGGGCCGCCATCGCCCGTCAGCGTGTCGTTGGCGCGGGTGCCGCGCAGGTCTTCGATGCTGCTCAGCGTGTCACCTGCGGCGGTGGAGAAGAGGCCGCTCCCAGTGGCGAGGGAGACGTTGACGGCGAAGCCGTCGGAGTAGTCGGCCAGATCGCGCCCCGAGCCGCCATCGAGATCATCGGCGCCGAAGCCGCCAATCAGGGTGTCGTTGCCGCCGAGGCCCAGCAGGTCGTCGCCCCCGCCCTTGCCGCTGATCAGATTGGAGAGGCGGTCGCCTTCCAAGGTGTCGTTGTTGGCCGAGCCTTCGATGTCCTCGAAGGACGAGTAATCGACTGTCTGCGCCATGCCCTCGGCATCGATGATCTGGGCAAAGGCGATGGTATCGGCAAACACGGCGCCCGTGCGCTGGGCGGTGCCTTGGTCGAGGCTCGCATCAATGGGGCCCGAGGCCAGGCTGAAATCGAGCAGATCGCGGTCCGGCCCGCCGTCGAGGCTCGCGCCCTCGCCGAAGGCACGGATGGTGTCCTCGCCCGCATCCCCCCTCAGATCGTCGATCCCGCCGCGCCCGTCGATCAGGTCGTCGCCCAAGAAGCCGTCGAGGGCGTTGGGGCCGTTGTCGCCGAGCAGGACGTCGTAATAGCCCGAGCCGAGCACATCCTGGATCGAGACCAGCACATCGCCGGTGGCTTCGCCGCCTGTGGCCGTTCCGGCGGCCAAGTCGATCTGGACGGCACCGAAGGAGGTGACATAGGCCGTGCCGTCGCGCCCGGCGTTGCCCTGGAGGAGATCGGCGCCCACGCCCCCGATCAGGAAGTCGTCGCCAGCCCCTCCCACCAGCGTGTCGTCGCCGTCGCGCCCGAGCAGCGTCGAGCCGACGAAGGGATTGCCGAGCAGCAGATCGGGGAAATTCGAGCCGATGATGTTTTCGATGGAGATCAGCCGGTCGCCAGTGGCATCGCCACTCACGCCCTCAAACACCACATCGACGCCCGAGATGCCCGCGATGATGAAGCGCACGCCCGCCGGGCTGCCCTCGTAGGAGACGCGGTCGATGCCGGAGCCGCCGTCGAGGAGATCGGCACCGGGGCCGCCGTCGAGGAAATCGTCGTCGGCACCGCCCGAGAGCGTGTCGTTGCCGGCGCGCCCGATCAGGCGGTCGTCACCGACGTTGCCCGATAGCTGGTCCCCCGCCGCGGCGCCCTCGATGATATCGTTGCCGGCCAGCCCGTCGACGGTGATCTGCTGGGTCAGATCGGGCTCGACGGCCAGGATGTCGTCCTCGAAGCCCAGGTTGCCGGTGATGCGTGTGGGCGTGTCACCGGGCGCGCCGAACTCCTGGATGAAGCTCGAAAAGGTGACGGCGAGCACGCCGGGCTTGATAGCGCCTTCCTCGTCGAGCGCGCGTCCGACGCGAAAGACCTCGGCGCCGTCGACACCCGCCACGCCACCGATGTCGCGGCGAAAGGCGAGGGGGCCTGCGTTGAGGAGGAGCGTCGCGCCGCCGTCGAGCTCGCGCGTGGCAAGGCCCGTGGCGGGGTCGAGGGTGGCTTGGCAGCCGGCAGTGAAATCGACCAGCGTGATATCGGCAAACACCACCTCCTCGGAAAACGAGAACGGCCCGAGGCCGAAGGTGAACTTGGCGAAGATCTCGGCGCCGATGCGCCCGGTGACCGGATCGAAGATGCACCCGCCAAGATCGGCCAGGCGCAACTGCCCGCCCGGCAGAAACGCTCCCGCAAAACCCAGGATGCCCCCGCCCACATCGACCCGCGCCAGCACCGCATTGAGTGAGAGGGCCGCGCGCGCGCCGACAAAGGTCGAGACCACGGGCGCGAAATCGTATTGGATGTCGGGGTCTTGGCCGCGCAGGCGCTCGCCTTCTTCGAGTTCCTGGGTGCCGATGAAGATGCCGTCGAAGAAGTTGCCGGTTTCAAAGCCTGTCGTGTCGTAGCCGATCTTGAAATCGAGCGTGGCCTCGATGGCGCCGCCCAAGGAGAGGCCGAGAGGGCCTAGGAAGGGGATGAAGAAGTCGCCGATCAGGATCTCACCGGTCAGCGCCGGGATGTCGTATTCGATCAGCGTCACCGTGGCCGGGTCGTTCTCGCCGGGGAAGAGGAGGCCGACGATCTGGGCCGGATCCTCGAAGATCGGGAAGGAGACGCCCTCCTCGTCCTCGATGTTGGTGTCGGAGAAGGCGCTGGTGCCGCCCTGGAGGATACCCTCGATGATCTCGACGCCTTGCTCGAAGGGATTGTCGCCGCTGAAAAAGCTCGATTGCAGTTGCGCACTGATACTGGCGGCGGTGAAGGCGCCCGGCGTGCCGTCGGGGCCGAGGGCAAAGCCGCCGAGGTTGATCAGCACCTCGTCCTCGCCGTCGGGCGGGGCCAGTTGCAAGAGCACGCCCAGCACCTGGGCAAAGAGCGACAGGGCGTCGACCCGGTCGGTCTGGCTGTTGGCCAGAAAGTAGATGCCGAGCGCATCGAGGAAGTTGAACGTGCCATCGCCCGCGGGCAGCGCGCCGCCGCCAAAGGGTATTGGATCAGGCAGGCCGAGCAGATCGAAGGCTTCGTCGATGATCGGGATTGGTGTGACCAGCGTCTCGACCAGCGCACCGACCGGGCCTTCGGTCAGGAATTCGGTCACCGGATCGAGCAGGGGGGCCAGTTGGGCGGCCAGCGTGGTGATGTCGACGCCCACTTCGGGGATGGCGATGGTGGGGGCGTCGGTTGGGTTGGCGATGTCGTAGTCGATGACGAGATCGGCGTAAAAGCTCGGCAATACTGTGTCCAATACGCCCGTGCGCACGCGCACATCGAGCCCCGCCGTGCCCCCCAGCGTGAGCGAGACATCGCTGGGCGTCGAGCCGGCGATATTGACGTCGGCGGTGATCTCCAGTTCGTTGCCGGCTGAGGTGTCCTCGATCTCGATGCCAAAGGGGCCGAGACCTGCCTCCACCTCATAGATCGCATCGAGCCCTGCCACTAGTGCAACCTCGGCGCCGGGGCGGTCGATGATGGTGCAGCTGTCGTCGTTGAAGTCGTATTCGAGCTGGATGTCGAGTGTCGCGCCGACGGTGCCGTCCACGGTGGTCTCGGCGGCAAAACCGGCTGCACCTGCATCTAGATCGACCGAGCCCGAGGTGATCTCGATACTCTCTTCGACGGTCTGGACGACGGTGATGGTCACCACGCCCATGCTTGCGCTTGCCGTCACGCCGTCGATGGCGCCGAGCACGGCGGCGATCAGATCGGCCTGGACGCCGGGGTCGTTGGGATCGGGGATGCTGTTGATCGCATCCAGGATCTCGGTCTCGAAATCGCCAAAGCCCAGCGTCTCGGTGAGCGAGGCCAGCGCACTGCCGACTACGGGCAGGTCCTGCTCCAGAAAGGCCGAGATCGCCTCAGCGCCGATCAGATCGAACAGGCTGCCGAGTTTTCCGTCGAGGCTCATGTGCGGCTCCCCCTTTGGCGCGCGATTGGCCTTGGTGGGAAATCACGCCGACGCCGGCGTACTGCGGCGCGTTGGCCATGGTTTGAAGACGCGCGAGCGACAACACGGGCCGAGTATACCGTGTAGGCGACGTCACGAAGATGTGACGAATGGGGGCTTGCGGCGAAATGCCTCTGGAAAACCGCGGTGTGAGACCAGGGTCGGGCCGCTACTGCCCAGCGGCGTGTCGAGAGGGCTCAGCCCGCGTGCTGCCTTTACTGCGGCACGCTCTGGAAACGCCCGCCCACCGTGCCGCTCTCGGAGGCGCGCCGGCGCACTGTCGCCCCGGAAGGGCGGCGCTGAGGGTTTTCGTACCAGTCGAGCACAGCGCCGATCCAGTTGGCCGGATAGCCGTGGCCGCCCTCGTGGATCAGATACTCCGCCGAAGAGCCCAGCCGGCAGCGCTGAAACGTCAGCCGCTCAAAACCCTGATAGTCGCTGCCCTTGCGCGCCTCCCCCACACAGCCGTTGGTCTTGGCGATCAGACCAAGCGCGGCCATGGTGTCGACTGCGCTCACCCGGCCCCTGGTCAGGCGCTCGCCGGAGAACGGCACCACCGCGTCGCGCTTGCCGTGGGTGTGGAGAAAGCGCACCGGCGTCTTGCATGTCCTGGGCAGAGCGCTGCCGTAGCTGGCGCCGTGGACGGCAAAGGCCGCGCCCATCTCGGGGTTGTGGCAGGCGATCTCGTAGATAAAGAAGCCGCCGTCGGACTGGCCCATGAACAGCACATTGCGCGGGTCGATGTTGAAGCGGCGCTCGGCATCGAGCAGGACGCGCTTGAGAAAGGCAATGTCGTCGCGGGGGTGGCGGGTGCGGCTGCGCAGTCCCCAGCCGGTGCCGCGGATGCCGCCGATGTAATCGACATCGAGGGCCGCCGGCACGATCAGCGCATAGCCGCGCTCGACGATCTTGCGCCGGAAGAACGCAGAGGCGGTGTAGGTGGTGCTGATGCCGGTCGAGCCGTAGAGATAGACCACCGTCGGGTGCGGTCCGTAGCGTGGGGGCACCAGGGCGCGGTAGACGCCGTCCTTGACTTGGCAGGCGCGGTCGTCGTTGCCAAAGCCGCAGGGGTTTTGCACCGTGTGTGCTGGGGTGCGCACGCGCGGGCGCTTGGTGTCTTCGGCGGCGGCTTTGGCGGCGGCCTCGGTAGCGGCGGCGATCACCGGATCAGATGCGGGCGGGGTGGCCTCACGCGCGGGTCTGGGCGCGGCCTTGGCGCCGGGTAGGATGGTTGCGGGCGGTGCGGCCTCCGCGGTGGTCTCATCGAGACAGCCTGCGACGGTATCATCGGGCGATTGCGCGCAAGGATCGAGGGTCGCAGCCACCTTGGTGACGATCTGCGTCGCCATGTCGGTGCGGGTCAGGCCCAGCCCGATGAAGGCGACGCCAAGGCCAAGGACGAGAAAGGCGAGAAGCCGGATCATGGGGCGCTCACGTGTGGTGGCGGTCGAACAGCTAAACAAAAATCGGGTGGCAAGAGTACCCGACCACCCGTGTGCAAATCATAAGATTGAGACGGTTTTGCGGCGCCTGTGCCGCTCATAACCCCTCAGCGGCTATCGGCACGCTCGCGGACGTAGCGCCCCGGCGCCGCCTCGATCCGTCCAAGCTGCGCGCCAGGCACGCGCGCCGGCACCCGCGCCGCGTCGAGACCGTCGAGCCAAGCACGCCAATTGGGCCACCACGAGCCCGCGGTTTCTTCCGTGCCGCGCTGCCAAGCCTCCAGATCGGCGCCGCTCAGCCCCTTCTTGGTCCAATACTGGTACTTCTTCGCCGCCGGCGGGTTGACCACCCCCGCAATATGGCCCGAGCCCGCCAACACGAAGGTCTGCTGGCGCGAGCCCAGCGCTTTGGCCGCGCGGTAGGCCGAGGGCGCGGGCGCGATGTGATCTTCGATGGTGGCGACATGGTAGCAGGGCAGGCGCACCTTACCCAGATCGAGGTTGATCCCGCCCAGGCTCATCTCGCCTTTGACCAGCGCGTTGCGGTTATAGAATTGATCCAGATAGTAGACGTGGACACGGCCTGGCATACAGGTCGAGTCCGAGTTCCAGTACAGCAGATCGAACGGAAAATTGTCCCTGCCAAGCAGGTAGTTGTTGACCACAAAC
Organism: Pseudomonadota bacterium; assembly: GCA_038750185.1. Lineage (GTDB taxonomy): Bacteria > Pseudomonadota > Alphaproteobacteria > Rhodobacterales > Rhodobacteraceae > Thermohalobaculum. The sequence goes on along the minus strand of JBCDHK010000025.1, from coordinate 4,794 downwards.
CCCCAGATCAGATCGGTGGAGCGCAGCGAGTTGAACGCGGCAAACATGTTTTCAGCCGCTAGATAGCCCTTGTGCTCGACCGCCTCTTCAAGGGTGTCCAACACCTCGTCATCGACAAATGCTTGCAACTCACCCGCATCCGAGAAATCGAGCTGAGTGGTGAAGAACGTCGCCGAGGCCACACGCGGATCGTCCTCAGCAGCCAGATGGGCCAGCGTGGTGCCGACCATGGTGCCGCCAATGCAATAGCCAACCAGATCGAGGCTGTCTTCGCCGCTCTCCTCCAGCGCCTTGTCGATGGCGGTGAGCACGCCCTTGCGCATGTAGCTCTCCCAGGTCTCCTCGCGCTGGCGCTCAGATGGGTTGACCCAGGAGATCAGGAAGACGGTGAGGCCTTGTTCGACCAGCCACTTCACCATCGATTTCTTCTCGTTGAGATCGAGGATGTAGAACTTGTTGATCCACGGCGGGCAGAACAGCAGCGGGCGCTGCCGCACCTCCTCGGTGGCCGGCGCGTATTGGATCAGCTGAAACACCTCGTTCTCAAAGATCACTTGCCCCGGCGTCATCGCCATATTCTCGCCGACCTTGAAGGCGGTCATGTCGGTCTGCTGGATGAGCAGCTGGCCGTGGCCGCGCTCCAGATCGCGGATCAGGTGTTCGAGCCCGCGCAACAGGTTTTGTCCGCGCTCTTCGACGGTGGCGTTGAGCACATCCGGGTTGATCCAGGGCGCGTTGGAGGGCGAGAGCGCCTCGACCAGATTGCGCGTGATCAGCTCCAGCTTGCGCCGATCCTGGGCCGAGAGCCCCTCGGCCTCAGCCAAGCGCGCCTTGGCCCACTCGGCGGTGAGCAGATAGGACTGTTTTAGATAATCGTAGAGCGGGCTGTCGCTCCAGATCTCGTGCTTGAAACGCTTATCCCCGCGCTGGGGGGTGACGAGCGGCGCAGTCTCCTCGCCAAGCCAGGCGCGGCGCATGGTGCGCGCCCAGAGATCGGCCTGCCCCGCCCAGAGCCCGAGCATGGCATTGGCGGTCTTTTGCGGCTTGTCCCAGTAGTCGTAGGCCAGACGCGCCATGGAGGGCACGGTGTTGAGGGGATCAGGCTTGAGCAAACCGATATCCTCGATCTGGCGATCAAGCGATTCGGCCCAGACCTTGGACGAGCGCCCGACCAATTGCCCAACGCGCTCGGAAAGCTCCTGGAGTTCCCTGGTGTCGAGCGTGACCGGCAGTGCGGCGGGGGTGGGCTCGCTGGTATCTTTGCTCATCGGCGTCTCCTCGGTCGTCTTTTGCTTGCGGCTTGCGCTGGAGCACGCCCTCTTGGTTCAGGGTGCTTGTCCGGGGTAAGCTCCGGTCAGACTGACACAAACCGTTGGCGGTTAACAGGCGGGAGGCGAACGATGCGGGCCATGGTCGCGGCTTTGGTTGCAAGTACGATGCCGTTGGCGCTCTCGGGATGCGAGAGTTTCCGCTTGTTCAACGATTACCGCGCCGTCGAGAGCGAGAGTGTGGCGGAGGTGCCCTGGCCGCTTCTGGTCGAGGTCCCTTCGGCGCCGCCGCTTGGCCAGTTCTCCGAGGCAGTGCCCGATCCAGCGCGTGGAATAGCGACGGAGGCCGAGTTGGGCCTGCTGGGCGCCGAGGCTGCACCGCGGCGCGAGGCCCAAGGGGTACCTGTCCTGGACGAGACCGAGCGTGCCGCCTTGCAAGGCCAAGGCGAGACAGCGCGCGCAAGGGCCGAGAGCCCGCTGCCATCTGCGTCCAGCCAACCCAGACCCGAACCCGCCCAGAGCGAGCCCATCCTAAGCGAGAGCGAGCGCAGCGATCTCCTAAGCCGCGCCGAAGCTGCGCGAGAGCGTGCCCGCCAGCCCGAATAGCCCCGCTGTCTCTCAAATCCTATCGGTGCCCCCGGCGCGCGGCGGCACGGCCGTCGCCGGGGCGCGGTGGCTCGACGCCGCCGTGACCCGTCCTCGGATACGGCCCTGAGGCCATTCCGAGCGGCAGTTGAGAGGCGCACGCGCTTGGGGTATGCGAACTCCCGCCCCGTTCCCGCGCGCCCCAATCCCGCGCCCGACCAGAAAGCCCGCGCCATGAGCCCATCCGATCGCCCCCTCCGTCTCGCCATCGCCGGGCTCGGCACCGTCGGCACCGGCGTCATCCGCTTGATCGAGCGCCACGGCCCCGATCTCGCCACCCGCGCCGGGCGCCCGCTGGAGGTGGTCGCGGTCTCGGCGCGCAGCCGCACCCGCGCGCGCGGCATCGACATCTCCGCTCTTGGCTGGGAAGACGATCCCGTCCGCCTCGCCACCCGCGAAGACGTCGATTGCGTGATCGAGGTGATCGGCGGCTCGGATGGTCCGGCCAAAGCGCTGGTCGAGGCTGCCCTTGAGGCGGGCAAACCGGTGGTCACCGCCAACAAAGCGCTCATCGCCCACCACGGCCAAGCCTTGGCCGAGCGCGCCGAAGCCCATGGCACCCACCTGGGCTGCGAGGCGGGCGTCGCCGGTGCCATCCCGGTGTTGCGCGCACTCGGCCAGGGGCTGGCAGGGGGCAGCGTCACCCGGATCTTCGGCGTCCTCAACGGCACCTGCAACTACATCCTAACCCGCATGGCCGCCACCGGCGACGACTACGCCTCCGTGCTCGCAGAAGCCCAGCGCCTGGGCTATGCCGAAGCCGACCCCGCCTTCGACGTCGAGGGCACCGACGCCGCGCACAAGCTCGCCATCCTGGCCGCCATGGCCTTTGGCACCCGCATCGACTTCGACGGCGTGATCACCGAGGGCATCGCCCGCATCACCGCAGAAGACATCCAGACCGCCGCCGAGATGGGCTACACCATCAAGCTGCTAGGCCTCGCCCAACGCCACGACGGCGGCCTGGAGCAACGCGTGCGCCCTTGCATGGTGGCCAAGGACACCGCCATCGGTGCTCTGCCGGGCGTGACCAACGCCGTGGTGATCGAAGGCGATACCGCCGGCACCCACACCCTGACCGGCCCCGGTGCGGGCGAGGGCCCGACGGCAGCCGCCGTCATTGCCGATGTGCTCGATGTCGCGCGCAGGCGCTCCGATCCGCTGTTCGCCCGCCCGGCAGCCGCCCTTGCCCCGGCTGCGCGCCTTGCCCATGGCGCCGAGCACGCGCCCTATTACCTGCGCTTTGGCCTCAGCGACCGCCCTGGAGCGCTCGCGGCCCTGGCGGCGGCCCTCGGCGAGGCCGGTGTCTCCATCGCACGCATGCGCCAAAACGGCACCCAGGACGGCGAGGGCGCCCCGGTGCCGGTGGTGATCGTCACCCACAACACCCAGCGCGACGCCATCGATACCGCTCTCACCCGCATCGCAGCCCTTCCCGTCAGCACCGCCGAGCCAGTGGCGATCCGCATCGAGCAAGTCTGACCAGCGCCCGCTTGCGCGCGTTCACTCCAGCGCCTATTCCTCGCCCCAACGCCAGGGCACACTGCATGTGAGGGGGAAAATCCGTTGTCATCCAACATCGAAGGCGAGTTCCAGGACCGGATGTTGAGCCTCGGGCTCGCCCGCGTCTCCGAGGCCGCAGCCATCGCCGCTGCCAAACTGATCGGGCGCGGCGACGAAAAACACGCCGACCGGGTGGCGGTCGACGCCATGCGCCGCCAGCTCAACCTGCTCGATCTCAAGGGTACCGTGGTCATCGGCGAGGGCGAGCGCGACGAAGCCCCCATGCTCTACATCGGCGAGGAAGTCGGCAACGGCAACGGCCCCGAAGTCGACATCGCCCTCGATCCCCTGGAGGGCACCACGCTCACCGCCAAAGCCATGCCCAACGCGCTGACCGTGGTGGCGCTTGGCCCGCGCCACTCCATGCTGCACGCGCCCGATGTCTATATGGACAAGCTGGCCATCGGCCCGGGCTACCCGGAGGGGCTGATCGATCTCGACATGGGGCCGACAGAGCGCGTCGAGGTTTTCGCCAAGGCCAAGGGCTGCAAGCCTGAAGAGGTCACGGTCTGCATTCTAGAGCGCCCGCGTCACGCCGATCTGATTGCAGGTGTGCGCGCCACCGGCGCCTCGATCCGCCTGATCACCGACGGCGATGTCGCGGGTGTGATGCACTGCGCCGATCCCGGCGCCACGGGCATCGACATGTACATGGGCCAGGGCGGCGCCCCCGAAGGCGTGCTGGCGGCTTCGGCGCTCAAATGCATGGGCGGCCAGATCCAGGGCCGGTTGCTATTTCGCAACGACGACGAGCGCACCCGCGCCGAGCGCGCCGGCATCACCGACTTCGACACCAAATACACCCGCGACGACATGGTCAAACAGGACGTGGTCTTCGCGGCAACCGGCGTCACCGACGGCTCGATCCTGCGCGGGGCGCGCCGTGTTGGCGAATACCTGGAGACCGAGACCGTGCTGATGCGCTCGCGCACCGCCTCGGTCCGGCGCCTGATCTACCGCACCCGCAATTTCTGAACTGCGGCGGGCAGGCAACTGGTCCCAGGCCGGCAAATCGGCCATCCTGGGGCCATGCTCGAACTCCCCGCCACGCCGCCTCTTTGCCCTGCGCCTGCTTTTCTCGGTGTTGAAGCCTCGCTCACCGGACGGCGCTGGGTCGGGCCCTCGCGTGAGGCCGAACGTCTCGGCCTCGCCATCGCCCAGACCACCGGCCTGCCCGACATCGTCGCACGCATCCTAGCGCTGCGCGGCGTGCTACCCGAGGCGGCGGACGCCTATCTGGCCCCGACGCTGCGCGCCCTCATGCCCGATCCGAGCAGCCTCGCCGGCATGGACGCCGCCGCCGAGCGTCTGACCGATG
>JBCDHK010000024.1:0-20606 GCA_038750185.1 Pseudomonadota bacterium | reverse complement strand
GGTCGGCGATGTCTTTGGCGTGGCCATCGTGGTCGCGGCCTCGGAGGCGGTATTGAGTGCCAGCTACCAGCGCGAGGCCGAGGCGCGCGCCGATGAGACCGCCTTTGACATTCTGGCCGAGGCTGGGCTGCCAAGCGATCCGTTTGCCCGATTTTTCGAGCGGCTGGTCGAGCGCTATGGCGCCTCGCAGGGGGTGATGGAGTATCTGTCGTCCCACCCGCCCCTTGGCACCCGCGCTGAGCGCGCTGCAGCGGCCGACGACAACCGCCCCGCCAGCTTCCGCCCAGTGCTGAGCGACCGCGAGTGGATTGCGTTGCGCAACATCTGCACCCAGAGCGCCGCCGAGCCTGACACCTGAGGCTATCCAGCCGGCGCAGCCAGACCCTCCAACACACCGCGCAGTGCTGCTACGCCGTCCCCGGTCTCCGAGGAGGTGGTCAGCACTTCGGGAAAACACGCCGGGTGGCGGGCCAGATCGGCGTGCAGCGCGTCGAGCACTTTGGTCAGTGCGCCGGGGCGGGGTTTATCGGTTTTGGTCAGCACCACTTGGAACGAGACTGCCGCCCGATCCAGCAAACCCATGATCTCATGATCGACCGCTTTGACGCCGTGGCGCGCGTCGATCAGTACGAAGGCGCGCACCAAGGTCTGGCGCCCGCCGAGATAGGCGCGCAAGAGATCCTGCCACGCGCGAACCTTCTCCAACGGCGCCTCCGCATAGCCATAGCCCGGCAGATCGACCAGATAGGCCCGCGTGGCGAGCGCGAAATAGTTGATCTCCTGGGTGCGCCCCGGTGTGTTGGAAGCACGCGCCAGGCCCCGCCGCCCGGTCAGCGCATTGATCAGCGAGGACTTGCCCACGTTGGAACGCCCGGCAAAGCAGACCTCGGGGCGGTCGGGGGCGGGCAGACCGTCGAGCGCTACCACGCCCTTGAGGAAATCGCACGGCCCGGCAAACAGGCGCCGCCCGGCCTCAAGGGCGTCGTCGGGCAGGGCGGGGTCGATGGTAAAGCGGAAATCGCTCACGCGCTGACAGGGTCGCCCGGTGCGATGCGCCCGCCCTCGATCACCTGCGCCTCGACGCCGAAGTCGGTATGGCCGTAGCGTTTTGCCAGCAACCTGACGATATCCGCATCGCGCTCGCCGGTCTCGGGCGAGGCGCCGGGGGCAGTGCAGCGCCCGGTGCGCTGGGTTACGCGCAGCCGTACCGGGCCGATGGTGATCTCACGCCCGACCCACTCGAACTCCTGCCACGGGTCGAGCCCGTCGATCCATAGGTTGCCGCGAAAGCGATGGCGCTCCAGCGCACGCCCGTGGACCTCGGAGAGGACGGCGAGCGAGCGCGTCGAGAGGATCGAGAGGTGGGCCTCCTCGACGTCGGTGAGGGCAGCCTCGCCCGGCAGAGATGCCAGGAAATAGGGACCAGGGCGCCCACCTTTGCAGAGCGCTTCGACCCAGGCGCTGAGGCGCTCGGGCTCGGCCTCGGGGGTAAGGCTGATCGGCTCGGCCTCGGGGTGGTCGAGGCCGAGCTGGCCGGTGGCCTCGTCATAGGCCGCCACAGTGCGCGCCAAGCGCGGCACTTGGGCCACGACCGCAAAGTTGGAGCGCTTGGCCCAGGCCGGGTATTCGGGGTCGAAGCTGGTCGCGGCATGGGCCACGGCCCACCGCCGGTCAAAGGGCAGACCGAGACCAGGGCGCAGCATCGCCTCATTCATCACCTGAGCGCCCAGGCCCTTGACCGGGTGGCGGCGGATTTCGGCCAGGGTCGCCATCTTAGGCCCTCCCGCCCGAACGGCGCGAGTTGCCCTTGCGCGCGCTGCCTTTGGACTTGCGCTTGCGGTTGTTGGGCGGTGTGGCGGGGCGGGCGCGCTCTTGGGCCTCTGCCACGGATTTGTCGCTCTCGCCGCTGCCCTCGGGTGCGGGCTCGCTGGTCTTGGGTTCGGGCGCTGCTGCTTCGGCTTTGGGCGCCGGGCCAGCGGTGGCAGGCACTGCCTCGCCAGGGCGGCGCTTGAAGCTTTGCTTGATGTTGCCCATCAGATCGACGTCGACGCCCTGCGAGCGCATGATCGCGTATTGCTGAAGGATGGTGATGACGTTGTTGGCCGTCCAATAGATCACCAACCCGGCAGCGAATTGGCCCAGCATGAACATGAACACCCACGGCATCCAGGCAAAGATGATGCGCTGGGTCTCGTCGGTCGGCGCCGGGTTGAGCTTTTGCTGGAGCCACATGGTGATGCCCATCACGATCGGGAACACCCCGATGGAAAACAGCGCCAGCGCGGCGGGGATCTCGTAGGGCAACAGCCCGAACAGGTTCATGAACGACGACGGATCAGGCGCCGAGAGATCCTCGATCCAGCCGATAAACGGCGCGTGGCGCACCTCGATGGTGACGAACAGCACCTTGTAGAGCGAGAAGAAGATCGGGATCTGCAACAGGATCGGCAAACAGCCCGAGGCCGGGTTGACCTTTTCCTTCTTGTAGAGCGCCATCATCTCCTGCTGGAGTTTCTGGCGGTCCTCGCCGGCGCGCTCCTTGATCTTCTCCATCTCGGGCTGGAGCGCCTTCATCTTGGACATCGACACGTAGGACTTGTAGGCGAGCGGAAGCAGCGCCGCCTTGATCACCACGGTCAGCCCGATGATCGCCCAGCCCATGTTGCCGACGATCCCGTTGATCCAGGCCAGCAGCGTAAACAGCGGCTTGGTCAGGAAGTAGAACCAGCCCCAGTCGACCGCGTCCTCGAAGTTGATGATGCCCTGCTCCGCCTCGTAGTTGCGGATCGTCGCCACCTCCTTGGCCCCGGCGAAGAGCATGGTGGTCATCTCGACGCGCTCGCCCGCGGGGACGTTCATCACCGGCAGGCGCATCTCGGTGCGAAATTCTGGGCGCAGCGCACCGGGGATGGTCTTGTAGATCGCGTCAAACGCCTGACCGGGCTGGGGGATCAGCGTGGTCATCCAGTATTTGTCGGTAAAGCCGAGCCAGCCGTTGGATTGGACGCCCACCGCCTGGACCAGACCGCCTTCGAGCGAGTTGGGCGGCAACTCCTCCATGTCGCTGTAATCGACCTCGGAGAGCTCCTCATCGAAATAGCCGACTGCGCCCTCGTGCAAGATCCACATGCCTTGGGTGGCGGGCTCACCGCGGCGCGCGACGTAGCCGTAAGGTGCGAGATCGACCGCGGTGCCGGAGGCGTTCTCCACCGATTGGGTGACACGCAGCATGTACTGCTCGTCGATGGTGAAGGTGCGGCGAAAGCTGAGGCCCTGGCCGTTTTCCCAGGCGAGCGTGATCGGGGTCTCGGGTGTCAGGCGATCGCCCTCGGCCAGACGCCACTCGGTGGTCGGCCCCGGCAGCGCGCCGGGATTGCCCGTGGCCGTGCGCAACCAGCCGTAGACCACGTAATAGGGATTGGGCGCGTTGGTGGGATTGAGCAGCGTGACGTAGGGCGCGCCCTCGTCCAGGGTCTCGCGGTAGCGGATCAGGTCGAGATCGTCTAAGCGACCGCCGCGCAGCGCAATCGAGCCGCTGAGGGCCGGGGTCTCTATGGCGATGCGCTCGGATTGCCCCAGCGCATCCTCGCGCGAGACCGTGGCCTGAGCTGGCCCAGCACCACCCGAGACCACCGCCGTTTGGCCCCCCGTTTGCCCTGGTGCACCGGTCTCGGCCTGCTCGGCGGCGGGCGGCGGCGTCGGCTGGGGCGGCGGAAAGATCGCATACCAGCCGATCAGCACCGACATCGACAGCGCGACGGCCAGAATCAGATTGCGGACTTCATCCTTGTCGCCCATGGCGTTCTCCCTTGCACCTGTTCCGTAGAACCGGAAGCCCCTGCCCGGTCAAGAGGGCGTCGGCGCCGCAGTACCGGCTTGGCGGCTTTTGACCGCGCCCACCAGCGCCTCGAACAACCGCCGGTCGCGCCGCGAGAACACCAGAAACTCCGGATGCCACTGCACGCCGATCACCAAGCGCGGGCTAGTGGCCTCGATGGCCTGGACCACCCCTGCCCCGTCCCAGGCGACGGCGCGGATGTCTTCGCCCAGGCGGTCGACGGACTGGGTGTGCAGCGCATTGACCCGGCTCGGCTCGGCGCCGCAGATCGCGGCCAAACGGCTGCCCGGGTCGAAGTGGACCTCCTTGCGCGGCAGCGGCGTGCTGATGCGCTGGGCGTCGGGATAGACGGCATAGATATCCTGGTGCAACGAGCCACCGCGAGCGATGTTAATCATCTGCGCGCCGCGGCAGACGCCCAGGACCGGCATGGACTGGCGGTCGGCCTCCTCGATGAGACGCAGCTCCAGTTCGTCGCGGGCTTGATCGAACACGGCCCCGCTCACCACTTTGCCGCCGTAGAGCGCAAAGTGGATGTCGTCGCCCCCGCCGACAATCAGCGCATCGAGGCCATCTAGTGTGCGCCGCGAGGAGCCGGGCTGGATCTTGACCCCCCTACCCCCAGCACGCCAGAGCGCCCAAGCAAAAAACGGAAACACGCGCCACCCCGACTTGAGCGAGACGGTGACGCCAATCAGCGGACGGCTCATGCCATGGCTTCTCCGATGACGGTGGCATAGGTGCGGCGCGTGCAGCGCCAGGTGTGGAGCGCGGCGGCGGCTTTGCGCACACTTTGGAAGCGGGTCGGATCGTCGGCGATGCGCTCAACGGCGCGCCAGCGGGTGAGATCGGTTTGCGGCGACCAGCCCGGCTGGCCGAGCAGACTATCGGGCAAACGGTAGTGAAAGGCCGGGCGGGCGCCTTTGGCAGGCGCACCGAGGGCTGCCTGCGTGGCGTCGGGATCGAGATGACCCAGCAGCGGCCAGAGATCGAGGCCGCGGTTGCGGCTTGGGTTCCAGGCGCCGTAGAGCGCGATAAAGCGCGCCAAGCCCGGCTGGCCCTCGCGGCAGGCCCGCGCCAGGGCACGCACGAAAGCCTGCGGATAGGGATCGACAAAGGGCGTGGCGCGCCGGGTCAAATCGATGGCCATCTCAGTGCGCAGCCACGGCTCGACAAAGGCATAGGCGGCGGCGATGCGGATGGCGCGGGCAGGCTCGGGCGGATCGAGCGCGACATTGAGGTGCATGCCAAAGGCGCTCAGCGCACCGTCTTTCGTGCCCGTAGCGCCGGCCTGGGCCAGGGCATCGAGAGCGGTATCGAGGTGGGTAAGGGCGGCAGCATCGAGCGGCTCGGTGATCAGTTCGACCGGCACGACCACGGAGAGTGCGTCAGCCACACTCTCGCGCAGCGCCAGATCATCGAGTGCCTGGTCGAGCGCACCCGGATCCTCGGGCTCCTTGGCATAGCGGGTGTCGAGTTCGAAGCGGATCCGCCCGATGGCACTGCCCTCGACCGAGGCCAGATGCGTGCCCTGATGCTCGACCCGCCCGCCAAGCGCTTGGGCCGCCAGGGCGGCGGCTTGGGCCACCTCCAGCCCGGCGAATTCGATCTCGACGCCCACAGCAGATTGGGCTTGGCAGTGCTCGACCATGGCCTGCGATATAGGAACTGGATCGTCGGGCCGAAACCGCCCTAGCTCAGCCAGCGCTTGCGGCGGCGATAGGAGCGCACCTCACGGAAGGATTTGCGGCCCTGATCGCCCATGCCGAGGTAGAACTCCTTGACGTCGGGGTTCTCGCGCAGCGCTTTCGCCTCGCCGTCCATCACCACCCGCCCCGATTCGAGCAGATAGCCATAGTGGGCAAAGCGCAGCGCCACATTGGTGTTTTGCTCGGCTAGGAGAAACGAGACGCCCTCGCGTTCGTTGATGTCGCGCACGATCTGGAAGATCTGCTCGACCAATTGCGGGGCCAGCCCCATGGAGGGCTCGTCGAGCAGGATGGTCTCGGGGCGCGACATGAGCGCGCGTCCGATGGCGCACATCTGCTGCTCGCCGCCCGAAGTGTAGCCCGCCTGGGAGCGGCGACGCTCTTTCAGGCGCGGGAAGTAGGTGTAGACGCGCTCCAGATCCTCGGCGATGGCGCGCCGGCCTGAGCGGACATAGGCGCCCGTCAGCAGGTTTTCCTCGACCGTGAGATGCTCGAAGCAGTGCCGGCCCTCCATCACCTGGATCACGCCGCGTTTGACGAGTGCTGCCGGGTTCATCTCGGTCACCGGCTCGCCGCGGTAGTGGATCTGGCCTTTGGTAACCTCGCCGCGCTCGGAGCGCAGCAGGTTGGAGACGGCCTTGAGCGTGGTGGTCTTGCCCGCGCCATTGCCGCCGAGAAGCGCCACGATCGAGCCACGCGGCACCTGGAGCGAGACGCCCTTCAGGACCAGGATGACCGAGTTGTAGATCACCTCGATGTTGTTGACGTCGAGCAGGACGTCCTGGGCGGGGTCTTGGGCTTCGGCGCTCATCTCAGGCGGCTTCCTTGAAGGCGACGGGTGCCTCGGCAACGGCCTGAGGACGCGCAGCGCGCTCGGCCTCAGTATCGCGCACGGCCTTGGTGGCGCGGCGCGAGGCCATGACCAAGAGCGCGAACAAGCTGAGCTTGGAGACCAGCACGGCGATGCCGGCAAGGCTCGTCGGATCGAACGTCATGGGTCTCTCCTGTTTGAAAGGGGCGCCCCAGCGGAGCGCCCCGTCAAGGCTCACATGCAGCCGGGCGTGATGCCGACTTCCTGGGCATAGGCCGTCGCGTCCTCTTCGATCAGCGGATCGACGATCTCGCGGTCGGCGGCGACGAAGTCGGTGATCAGCGACCAGGTCTGGTTGCTGGCATCCCACTGCTGGATCGCGCCCAGGCCCGGTGCGGCGTGGTTGTCGCACGACACCGAGAACGTCGGCATGAAGCCGGCAAGCCCCAGTTCTTCGAGGCGTGCGTCGGTGATCTTGAGCGCCTCCATGCCGTCGCGCATCATGGTGGGGGTGATCTCGGTCACGCCGTGGATCTCCTGCGCCGTGCGCGCGGCCTCGGCGGCCAGCATGGCGGCTTGCATGCCGCGGTTATAGAGCACGGTGCCGTGTTGATCGCCCGCGCCCGCGCTCAGGCCCTTGTCGTAGACATGGGTCTTGAGATCGTCGTAGATGGCGAAGTCGTCGCCCACGCCGTGCATGGTGATCGCCTTATAGCCGTTGGCGGCCACACCGGCAGGCCGCGTGTCGTTCTCCGAGGCCGACCACCACACACCGATGAACTTGTCCATCGGGAAGCGGATCGAGGCGGCTTCCTGGATCGCCACCTGGTTCATCACGCCCCAGCCCCACATCACCACGTAGTCGGGGCGCTCGCGGCGCACTTGCAGCCAGGTCGACTTTTGCTCTTGACCCGGATGATCGACGGCGAGGAGTTGCAGATCGAAGCCGTGCTTCTCGGAGAGCTTCTCCAGCGTGCGGATCGGCTCCTTACCGTAGGCCGAGTTGTGGTAGACCAGCGCGATCTTCTTGTCCGAGACGTCGCCGCCCTCTTGATCGATGATGTGCTTGACGATGATCGAGGCCGCATCCCAGTAGGTGCCGGGGTAGTTGAACACCCAGGGGAACACCTCGCCATTGGCAGCCGACGTACGCCCATAGCCCATGGAGTGGACGGGGATGTTGTCGGCGGTCGCTTTGGGGATCAGCTGGTAGGTGATGCCGGTGGAGAGCGGCTGATAGATCAGCGAGCCCTCGCCCTTGGTCGCCTCATAACACTCGACGCCCTTCTCGGTGTTGTAGCCGGTCTCGCAAGGCAGCACACGCGCCTCGACGCCACCAATGCCACCGTCGCGCTCGTTGAGCAGCGTGAAGTAATCGGCATAGCCATCGGCAAAGGGGATGCCGTTGGGCGCGTAGGGCCCGGTGCGGTAGTCGAGCGAGGGAAACACCAGATCGGCGTGGGCCACGCCAGCGGTGAGCGCCAAGGCGGCGGTCAGGGTGAGTAGTCTCATGGAGGATCCTCCCATTGGGGTTTGAGGATTGTCGCCCCGTTGGCCGGGGCTTGGTGTTAGTTCAATACGGAAACGGCCACAGGCGCAACTTTTCCTTCATCGTGCCCCAGAGCGAGGCGATGCCGTGGGGCTCTTTGATCAGGAACAGGATAATCAGGAGCCCGACCGTCATGATCTGGAGATGTTCGGCAATATCGGTCGGCCAGCCGAGTACACCGACGAACAGGTTTTTGAAGACGACCGGCAGGAGGACGATAAAGGCCGCCCCGATCAGCGAGCCGGTGATCGAGCCCAAGCCCCCGATGATGATCATGAAGAGCACGTCGAAGGATTTGTCGATGGCAAAGCTCTCGGTGGGCTCCGCCGCGCCGTTCCAGACCGCAAAGTAGAGCGCGCCCGCCATGCCGATGTAGAACGAGGAGACGGCGAAGGCGCTCAGCTTAGCGGCCATGGGATTGACGCCGATGATCTCGGCGGCGATGTCCATGTCGCGGATCGCCATCCATTGGCGCCCGATGCGCCCGCGCACCAGATTGCGCGCCGCCCAGCCAAAGATGAACAGGAAGGTGAGGCAGAAGAGATAGGTCGCCCAAGGCTCGGTATTGGGGCCGGTAATCAGGATGCCGAAGAGATCGCGCTCCCCCGCCGTGATCTGGCCGGTGGCGGAGTAGTTGTAGGTCCACTCCCACTTGTTGAACAGCCAGACCAGGAAGAACTGTGCGGCCAGCGTGGCGACGGCGAGGTAAAAGCCCTTGATGCGCAGCGAGGGCAGCCCGAAGAGGACACCCACAAAGGCCGTGGTCAGCCCGCCAAGTAGCACACAAAGCGCGATATTGAGCGGAGGCAGGATCAGCGACCAGTACTCGCCGCCGCCGATGGGGATATGGATATCCATCCCCGTCATGAATTTATAGCAGGCATAGGCGCCGACCGCGAGGAAGCCTCCGGTGCCGAGCGAGACCTGTCCGCAATAGCCGGTCAGGATGTTGAGCCCGATGGCCGCCAACGCATAGATGAGAAACGGCAGCAGGATGGCCTTTTCCCAGTAGTCGTTGATCAGAAACGGCACCACCAGAAAGGCGATACCGACCACCACCCAAAAGCGCCAAAAGTCAAAGCCGATCGGAAAGGTAGCGTGATCGGCGGCATAGGAGGTCTTGAACTCGCCGGCTTCGCGGTAGAACATTTTTCAACTCTCAGAGAGGGATGATATGCGCCACGGCGCAGCTCTGGGGTAGTGGCGGGCGGAGGCGACGGGCCATCACACCCGCTCGATGATCTTTTCGCCGAACAGCCCCTGCGGACGGAACAGCAGGAACAACAGCGCCAGCATATAGGCAAACCAGTTCTCGGTGGCGCCGCCGATGGACGGCCCGATGTAGAACTCGAACAGTTTCTCACCGACCCCGATGATCAGCCCGCCGACGATGGCGCCGGGGATCGAGGTAAAGCCGCCGAGCATCAGGACCGGCAGCGCCTTCAAGGCGATGAGTGAGAGCGAAAACTGCACCCCCGATTTGGCCCCCCACATCATGCCCGCCACCAGCGCGACGATCCCGGCCACCGACCAGACGATCCACCAGATGGTCTGGAGAGAAATCCCAACTGAGAGCGCGGCCTGGTGGTCGTCAGCGACCGCACGCAGCGCGCGGCCCATCTTGGTGTACTGTGAGAAGAGGGTCAGCACCGTCACCAGCACCACCGCGACCACGGCGGCCGAGAGTTCGAGCTTGTCGAGGAACATTCCCGTGGCGTCGATGATGGTGTCGGACGGCCCCTGCGGCAGCCCGACATCGAGCACCTTGACGTTGGCCCCCCACATGAGATCGCCCGTGCCCTCCAGCACGAAGGCGAGCCCGATGGTGGCCATGAAGAGAATGATCGGCGGCTGATTGACCAGCGGCTGGAAGATGTAGTGCACCACCGCCCAAGCGAGCGCGATCATCACCAGGAGCGTGGCCAGGATGGCGAAGACATCCGGCAGCCCGGTGTCGGAGAAGTGATGCACCTTGGTGCCGAAGATGGCGTTGATCAGGTGGGCAAAGGGGATCTGCCCGGTCTGAAAGCCGACCAGGGTGAGGGCTGCAAAGAGGGCCAGCACGCCTTGGGCAAAGTTGAAGATCCCCGAGGCCTTGAAGATCAGCACAAAGCCGAGCGCCACCAGCGCGTACATCACCCCCGCGAGCAGGCCAGTGATGAACACCTCCCAAAAGAAGACATCCAGCATCAACCCCGAGCCGAAACCGAAGGCTACAGCGACGATGGCCACCCCGATCAGTGCTTTGGCCGGGGTCGAGAGCGCGTTTACTGCGGCAGCGATGCGCGAGACTGGGCTTGGCGCCCCCGTTACGTCAGTCATGGCTCACCCCGAGATAGGCATCGATCACCTGTTGGTTTTGGCGCACCGCATCGGGCGTGCCGTCACCGATCTTGGCGCCGTAATCGAGCACGACGACGCGGTCGGCGATGTCCATGACCACGCCCATGTCGTGCTCAATGAGGGCGATGGTGGTCTGGAATTCGTCGTTCACATCGAGGATGAAGCGGCACATGTCCTCCTTCTCCTCGACGTTCATGCCGGCCATGGGCTCATCGAGCAGCAGCAGCCTGGGCTCGGCGGCGAGCGCGCGCCCTAATTCGACGCGCTTTTGCAAGCCGTAGGGTAGGCGCCCGACCGGGATTTTGCGGATGTGCTGGATCTCCAGGAAATCGATGATCTTCTCCACGGCGGCGCGGTGTTCGATCTCTTCCTGTTCGGCAGGACCAGCCCAAAGCGCCTGCCAGAACAGATTGCGCTTCATGGCGGTGAGGCGCCCGGTCATGATGTTGTCGAGGGTGGTCATGCCCTTGAAAAGCGCGATGTTTTGGAACGTGCGCGCGATGCCGAGACGAGCGATCTGGTGGGGCTTTAGTGGCCCGCGCTTCTTGCCACGAAACCAGACCTCGCCTTCCTGGGGGTGGTAGAACCCGTTGATCACGTTGAGCATCGACGATTTACCGGCACCATTCGGCCCGATGATCGCGCGGATCTCGCCCTCCTTGATGTCGAAGGAGACCCCTTTGATCGCCGTCACGCCGCCAAAGCGCAACACGATGTCGCGCATCTCCATCAGCGTGTCGCCAATCGGGCGGGTGTTGAGACCGTGGTCGATCTCGGCGTGGGCGTAGGCGCGGTCGTCCGCAGCGGCTTCGGCGACGTCGGCGTGTTTCATCGCTAGGTCCTCCTCAGGCCGCTTGGGCGGCGTGGGCGTCTGGGGCGAAGGTCTCGACGTCGCGGATGGTCAGGCGCGCGCGGATCGAGCCTTTGCGCCCGTCCTCGTAGGTAACCTCGGTCTCGGTGGCGATCTCGCTGGCACCAGTGTACAGCGCTTCGATCAGATCGGCGTATTTCTCGGCGATGGGGCGGCGGCGGACTTTGCGCGTGCGGGTCAACTCGCCGTCATCGGCGTCGAGCTCTTTGTGGAGCACCAGAAAGCGCGCGATCTGACAGTGGCTTAGCATGGGATCGGAGGCCAGCGCTTGGTTCATCTCGCGCACATGCTCGGCCAGGATCTCGCCCACACGGGGGTGTTGGGAGAGTTCCTGATAAGACGCATAGGCGATGTTGTTGCGCTCGGCCCAGTTGCCGACCGCCGAGAGATCGATGTTGATGAAGGCCATGCACTGTTCGCGCTCATGGCCGAAGACCACCGCTTCCAGGATATTGGGATAGAACTTGAGCTTGTTCTCAAGATACTTGGGCGCAAACAACCGGCCATCCGCCATGCGCCCCACATCCTTGGCTCGGTCGAGAATGCGCAACTGCCCCGAGCGCTCGTCGAGAAACCCGGCGTCGCCGGTGGCGACCCAGCCCTCGGCGTCCTTGGTCTCGGCGGTAGCTTTGGGGTTTTTATAGTACTCCTGGAAGACGCCCGGCGAGCGGTAGAAGACTTCGCCCGACTCCGAGATCTTGATCTCAACCCCCGGTGTGGGCACGCCCACCGTCTCGACCTCGACCGCCTCGGCGGGGTGCTGGGTGATGAAGACGCTGGCCTCGGTCTGGCCGTAGAGTTGTTTGAGCGGCACGCCGAGGGCGCGGTAGAAGGCGAAGAGGTCCGGCCCGATGGCCTCGCCCGCAGTGTAGCCGACGCGCACGCGCGACAGGCCGAGCGTGTTTTTCAACGGGCCATAGACCAGCAACTCGCCAAGGCGCAGCTTGAGACGGTCGCCCCCGCTCAGCGCCTCGCCCGCCTTGCGCTTGGCTTCGCAAGCTTTGGCGTGGTCGAGAAACAGCCGGTAGAGGCGGCGCTTGACCCAGCCCGCGTCCTCCATGCGGATGGTGACCATGGTCAGCAGCGTCTCGAACATGCGCGGCGGTGCGAAGAAATACGTCGGCCCGATCTCGCGCAGATCGGCATGCATGGTGGTCTCGCTCTCGGGGCAGGCGACGCAAAGCCCAAAGGCATAGGCCTGGCCCATGGAGAAGATGAAATCGCCGACCCAGGCCATGGGCAGATAGGCGAGCATCGAGTCGTCCTCACGCAAGCCATCGAACTCGCCTGCCGCGCGCGCGGTCTTGAGGATGTTGTCGTGGGAGAGCACCACCCCCTTGGGCCGACCCGTGGTGCCCGAGGTGTAGAGCATCACACAGGTGTCCGAGCCCTGGCCGCGGGTGATGCGCGCCTCCATGGTCGCCTCGTGCTCGGAGGCGAAGCGGCGCCCGATGTCCTGCACGCCTGCGTAGGGGTGGAGCGTCGAGTGGTCGTAATTGCGCAGGCCCCGCGGGTCGACATAGATAATCTGCTCCAACCCCGGCACGCGCTCGGCGATGGAGAGCACCTTATCGACCTGCTCCTGATCCTCAACGATGGCAAAGCGCGCGCCGCAGTGATCGAGGACATAGGCGACCTCCTCGGCCACACTGTCCTGATAGACCGGCACCGGCACGCCGCCGGCCATTTGTGTGGCCACCATGGCCCAATAGAGCCGCGGGCGGTTGGTGCCGATGATGGCCAAGCGATCGCCCGGCTCCAGCCCCAGCGCCGAAAGCCCCATGGCCAGCGAACGCGTCTCGGCCTCGACGTGGCCCCACGTCCAGGACTGCCAGATGCCGTATTGCTTTTCGCGCGAGGCGGGCAGGCGGGCGCGCTCGCGAGCATTGGCGAGCAGGAGTTTGGGAAATGTGTCGCGGTTCTCGACCGCGGGTGCGGCTGGCGTCACGAGGATGCTCCCTTGGTCGGCCGCCCGCTCTTGTGGCCTGTGACGCGCAAGGCGTGTGGGACCGGCAGGTCGGCAAGGCCCGTTGGCGGGCTTTATCGGTTGCATAAGGTGCCAAGGGGCAGGCCAAGGTCAAGGCCGGAGTGCCAGAGCAGCGGGTGTGATTACAAAGAAAACGGCCTGCGCGGGGGGCACAGGCCGGGGTCGGCTCACAAGATCATGGGGAGAGGCAGGGGCGAACCCCCGCCTCGTGCCTGGATAGGCTTAGGCCTCGATGGCGGCGGCAGTACCCTTGGCGATGGAGATCTGGCGCGGCTTGAGGCGTTCGGGCACCTCGCGCACGAGATCGATGTGGAGCAGGCCGTTCTCCAGATGCGCGCCCGTCACCTCGACGTGGTCGGCCAACTGGAAGCGGCGCTCAAAGCCGCGCTCGGCGATACCGCGGTGGAGATAGACCGGCTTGGCTTCACCCTCGACCGTGCGCTTTTGCGCGGTGACGCTGAGTTGGCCAGCCTTGGCCTCGATGGCCAGATCGCTCTCGGCAAACCCGGCCACGGCGAGAGTGATCCGGTAAGCGTCATCACCGGTCTTCTCGATGTTGTAGGGCGGGTAAGACGGCTGAGCGACATCATGGGCCATCACCTGATCGAGCAGGGAGGCGAGACGGTCAAAGCCGACGGTCGAGCGATAGAGCGGGGTAAGATCGATATTACGCATGGGGTATATCCTCCAGTCAGAGCGATACGTGTGGCGGCCCCCCGGCTGCGGGCGGGCCTTGGTTTGGTGTCGAACCCGGGTACCGGCGTCCGACAGCGCATAGATGGAAACGGCGGGGTAGCGCTTCAAGGGGGTAGCGCTGCTCAGCGCACGGCCTTCAATTCCAGCCCAAACAGCAACTCTGCAATCGCCTCATCAACGCGCACCGCCCAGGCGATGTTTTGGCCCCGGGTGCGGCTCATTGCCGAGATCACCGCCACAAGACGGCGCTCGCCATCGATCTCGGCAAAGACGGGCGAGCCGGAGGCGCCGAAAGTGACATCGCAACCAAGCGCGAGCACACTACCCTCGGCGCCGCGCACCTCGCAGCCCTCCTGGCGGGTGAGGGCGTGGGCGCGGTCGCGACGGTAGCTGATTAGGGTCAGGCTAGCATCGCCGCCGGGTGTGGGCGCAACCCGAAAGGCAGGCGCTGCCTGGGGCGGGATCGCTTGGCGCAGCCGGATCAACGCCAGGTCGGTGCCGATCTGCTCCAGCGGATCGTCGCCCTGGTGGCGATAGCGCGGATGAATCGTGATGCTAGCGGCCTTGGAGTGGCCCACGCTCTGGCCCTGGCGCCAGCCGGCGACGAAGTGGATGTTGCCCGGCGCAAAGATCTCGCCGGTGCGGCTGGAGATCACGCAATGCGCGGCGGTCAGGACGATGTCCTCGGCGATCAGCGTGCCCGTGCACATGCCGCGCTCGTCAAAGAGCGCAATGTTGACGCGCCCGACCGCACGCCAGGCGGTGTGTTCTTCGGCGGTGAGCATGCGGCGGCGGTCAAGCAGCCCTCGCCCCAACGCCTCCAGGGGCAGAGCGAGGACTAAGGCCAGGGCAAAGGCAATCACAGCACGCATGGTTTGATGTATAGTATGGCGCAGCGGATCGGGCGAGGCGTTTTCCCTCCCAGGGAGCGCTAGAAGAAATTGTGATCGAACCAGCGCTCCCCCGCAGCAATCCCGCCCCGCTACAGCGGCCAGCCGCGCCGCGTGCAAAGGCCCTTGAGAGCGACACGCACCGAGATCTCGCCACTGGCCTCAGCCTCGGCCATAACCGCGCGCACCTCCGACAGATCAGCCGCGCGCAACAGCCGCTTAACCGGCCCGATCGAGGCCGCACGCATCGAGAGCGTGTGAAAGCCCACCCCGGCCAAAGCCAGCGCCGAGAGCGGACGCCCTGCCCCTTCGCCACAGAACGAGACCGGCGTGGCGTGGCGCACGCAGCGCTCGACGATCTGAGAGAGCAGGCGCAAGAACGAGGCATTGAGCAATTCGTAGCGCCGGCGCACGCGCTCGTTCTCGCGGTCGGCGGCAAAGAAGAACTGCATCAGGTCGTTGCCCCCCACCGAGACGAAATCGACGCGCTCGAAGAAGGCGTCCGAGGCAAAGGCCAGCGAGGGCGTCTCCAGCATGGTGCCGACGGTGATCTTTTGCGGCCTAGGATAACCGAGCCCGGCCAGGCGCTCGATCTCGGCCAGGAGGGCGGCGCGGGCCTCGTCGTATTCGTGGGCCTCGGTGACCATGGGAAACATCACCGTCAGCGCCCGTCCCTTGGCGCCGCGAATGAGTGACTGCATTTGCATGCGAAACAGCTTGGGCCGATCAAGCCCCACCCGGATCGCGCGCCAGCCAAGCGCGGGGTTGGGCTCTTCGTTGCGGCGCATAAAGGGCAGGATCTTGTCCGAGCCGATATCGAGGGTGCGAAACACCACCTCCTGGCCCTTGGCGGCATCGAGCACGCGCGAATAGAGCGCCGCCTGCGCCTCGCGCCCGGGCAGCGTGCCGCGGATCATGAACTGCAACTCGGTGCGAAACAGCCCAACGCCCTCGGCGCCCGAGACGGCCAGCGAGGGCAGATCGGCCAGCACCCCGGCGTTCATGCAAAGGCGCACCGTCTCGCCGTCACGCGTGGTGGCGGGTTTTGTGACCAGACCGCGGTAGAGCGCGCGCGCCTCCTCGCCGAGCGCCAGTTTCTCGCGAAAGGCGCTGAGCACCGAACCTTCGGGGCGCAGGTGGACGCGCCCGCTGTCACCATCGACCACCAGACTGTCGCCCGGATTGGCGTCACGCGTGATGCGTGCGGCCTGGACCACCGCTGGAAGTCCGAGAGCGCGCGCCACGATCACGGCATGCGAGCCGATAGCGCCCTCTTCGAGCACCAGCGCACGGATTTTCGAGCCCAACTCCATCACTTCGCCAGGGCCGATGTTGCGCGCCACCAGAACGGCGTTCTCGGGCAGGGGATCGGTGGCCGCGGGGCCAGCCAGATAGCGCAGCAAGCGGTTGGCCAGATCGTCGAGATCTTGCAGGCGCTCGCGCAGATAGGGATCGGCAATGCGCTCCATGCGCGCGCGCGCCGCCGACTGTACCTTCTCCACCGCCACTTCGGCAGCCAGACCGCTGTCGACGGCTTGCTCCAGACGGCGCAGCCAGCCCTTGTCGTGGGCGAACATGCGGTAGGCCTCCAACACATCGCGGTGTTCGCCGCCCCCGCCCAGCGTCTCGGCCTCGATCAGGACATCGAGATCATCGCGCAGCGCCTCGATGGCATGCTCTAAGCGGGTGCGCTCGGTGGCTACGTCCTCGGCGATGGGGTCGAAGACGACGAGACGCGGCTCGTGCAGATGGACCACGCCCTCGGCCAGACCCTCATTGGCCGAGGTGGCGCGGATCAGCAGCGGCCCCTGCCGGCGACCGCTGGTGCCCGCAATGCCGTCGGAGCCGAGAAACGCGCCCGCCTCGGCCATCTCGGCGATGACCATGGCGACGATTTCCAGCGCCTCGATCTCATCGTCGGTGTAGCGGCGCGCGGTGCGGTTTTGCACCACGAGCACGCCCATCACCTCACCGATGCGCTGGATTGGCACGCCGACGAAGGAGCGGTAGACCTCCTCACCGGTCTCGGGCAGATAGCGAAAGCCGGGGGTGTTCTGGGCGTCGTCGGTGGCCAGCGGCTCGACACGCTCGGCAATGCGCCCGACCAAGCCCTGGCCTACACGCAAACGCGCCGAGTGGACCGAGTCCGGGTTGAGCCCCTGGGTGGCGCAAAGCTCCAGCGTGCGCTCGTCGCGCTTGAGATAGATCGAGCAGACCTCGGCCACCATGTTGGAAGCGACCAGCTTGACGATGCGGTCGAGGCGCTGCTGGCCATCGCCCTTGGCCGCACCCGCGCCCGCGCCCGCGCCCGTGCGCGCCGATGGCTCGCCCGCGCCCGCCATTACGGTACGCAGCGCCTTCAGCAGCGCCCGCGATCCTCCGCTGTCGGGCATGTGGCGCCCTCCTCTCGCACCCGCCGCAGCGGCAGGGCTCAGGCCGTCTCCAGACCAAATGCCTTGTGCAGGGCCTGCACGGCCAATTCGACATAACGGCGATCGATCAGCACGCTGACCTTGATCTCGGAGGTGGTGATCACCTTTATGTTGACGCCCTCCTGGGCCAGCGCCGCAAACATCTTCTGCGCCACCCCCACATGCGAGCGCATGCCGATGCCCACCACCGAGACCTTGGCCGCCTCATCGTCGACGACCAGGGACTGGTAGCGGATGTCGTCATGCGCCCCTTCCAACGCGGCCCGCGCGCGCTCCACATCGGCAAGCCCCACCGAGAAGGTCATATCGGTCATGCCCTCGGCGCCGATGTTTTGGACGATCATATCCACATTGACGCCCGCCGCGGCCAGGGGGCCGAAGATGGTGGCAGCCACGCCCGGGCGATCGGGCACGCGCAACAGCGTGAGCTTGGCCTCGTCGCGCGAATAGGCGACACCACTGACCACATTCTGCTCCATGATCTCCTCCTCGTCGCAGACCAGCGTGCCGGGCTTGTCCTCGAAACTGGACAGTACCTGTAGCCTGACCTTGTAGTTCATGGCCAGTTCGACCGAGCGGGTCTGGAGCACCTTGGCGCCCAGGGAGGCCAGTTCGAGCATCTCTTCATAGGCGATGCGGTCGAGCTTGCGCGCGCGGCGCTCGATGCGGGGGTCGGTGGTGTAGACGCCGTCGACGTCGGTGTAGATGTCGCAGCGCTCGGCGCCCAGGGCCGCAGCAAAGGCCACGGCGGTGGTGTCGGAGCCGCCGCGCCCGAGTGTGGCGATGCGCCCTCCCGGGCCGAGGCCTTGGAAGCCAGCGATCACAGCGTGCAACCCATCGGCAAAGCGGGCGGCCAAGGCGTCGGTCTCGATCGCCTCGATACGGGCTGCGCCGTGGGCGCCGGACGTGCGCACGGGCACCTGCCAGCCAGCCCAGGAGCGCGCCGGCACGCCGATTTCCTGGAGGGTGAGGGCCATGAGGCCTGCCGTCACCTGCTCGCCCGAGGCGACGACGGCATCGTACTCGCGGGCATCATAGAGCCCGGCGGCGTTGGCGCCTGCGGGGGTGGCTGCTTCGCGCACCCAGTTGACCAAGCGGTCGGTGGTACCGGACATGGCCGAGACCACGACAGCGACGTCATAGCCACGCTCAACCTCGCGCGCGACCCGGGTTGCTGCGGCGCGGATGCGCTCGATGTCAGCGACCGAGGTGCCGCCGAACTTCATTACCAGGCGCGGCTTGGTTGGGGCGGCGGAGGTTTGGTTGGCGGCGGGCTCGGGGGACTTCGCGCCGCTGGGCGAAGGGGGGTCGATCATGGCGGCTCCGGCATGGTGCACGGCGCCTCGCAACATGTGGTGGTAGCGTGGCGCAAATATTGGCGCTCGTGGTCATAGCCTGCCATCCTGCGCCCTGCAAGCAGCGCTTTGAGAGGTGGCTCCGAGCCCCGTGTCGATCCTGTCGTTCAGGGCCGCCGTGTTGGGTTAGCCGTGTTTGGTTAGCCATGTTGAGCCGCCGCATCGGGCCGACCAGCGTTGGTCTGCAGGCGCCGCACATCATCTCTCGACGCGCTTGTGACAGACTGGAGCGCCCTGGGTGCAGGTCGGGCTCAGCCTTCTTCGTCGCCGGCGACGGTTTGGGGCGAGGGCACGCGGGGGGGACGGCCGATCACGTCTTTGAGTTCTTCCAGCTCGATGAAATTATCCGCCTGCCGACGCAGGTCATCGGCGATCATCGGCGGCTGCGAGCGGATGGTCGAGACCACCGAGACGCGCACGCCTTTACGTTGCAAAGCCCCCACCAAAGGACGGAAGTCTCCGTCGCCCGAAAACAGGACGATATGCTCGACGTGGTTGGCCATTTCCATGGCGTCGATGGCCAGTTCGATGTCCATATTGCCCTTGACCTTGCGCCGTCCGGTGGAGTCGGTGAACTCCTTGGCGGGTTTGGTGACCAGGGTGAAGCCATTG
The DNA here is from genome assembly GCA_038750185.1 of Pseudomonadota bacterium. Taxonomy (GTDB): domain Bacteria; phylum Pseudomonadota; class Alphaproteobacteria; order Rhodobacterales; family Rhodobacteraceae; genus Thermohalobaculum. The sequence continues at coordinate 1,513 of JBCDHK010000024.1, read as the reverse complement.
TAGTCGAGCCAATCGACCAATGGCCTGATGGGAGAGTACTCTTCATTCTCGATCAAAGCAGTATAATAAAAAGCACGCACCATCTTACCGCGGCGCATGAATTCTGAGCGTAGAAGTTTGTAATCTATATCAAATCCCAAGGATTTTGTCGCAGCGTATAAATTGGAGCCATCGATAAACAGCGCCAACCGCTCGTCCCGATAAAACATTTCTTGTGCCTCATTTTGTTTTGTGGGTGGTTCGAGGCCGACCGGACGGGTACGTCGCATGAGCGGACGGCGAATCGCTAGGTCGGGTTCCTATACTTTCTCGTTCAACACTGCAATTGGAAGGCAACAGCGTGAGCGAAGCGTTAATTGCGCTCGGCGCAAACCTAAAATATGGCCAACGTGAACCGTTACAAACCCTTGAGAGCGCCGTAGCCCGTCTGATTGACGCGCCTGGTCTCAGTATGGCCGGTTTATCGGCTTGGTATACAAGTGCGGCGTTTCCGCTATCTTCAGGACCAGACTTCGTGAATGCGGTCGTGAGGCTCAAGTGCGACATCACGCCGCAGTCTGTCCTGAAGACCTGCCACGACGTCGAAGCGCGCCTGGGGCGCACCCGGCGCCGGCGCTGGGAGGCCCGGGTCTGCGATCTCGACCTGATCGCCCATAGCGAGAGTGTGCTGCCCGATCCTGAGACCGTACGTGCCTGGATGGCGCTGCCCCAGAGCGCCGCCGGCCAGCGCACCCCCGATCGGCTGATCCTGCCCCATCCGCGCCTGCACGAGCGCGCCTTTGTGCTGGTGCCGTTGCTCGATGTGGCGCCGAGGTGGCGCCATCCGCTGCTTGGACAAACCGCGCGCGAACTGGCGGCTGCTCTGCCTGAAAACGTGCGCGCGGGCGTGAGTCTGCTCTGAACCCGGATCGGCGTTTAACTGCCTAAAATCAAAATACTTTCTTCTCCCCACGCCAGCACGCACCACCAGCGCCGCCCCTTGAAATTTGCGCCAAACAGCGCTAGACAGCTTAACAAACCCAAAAACCCTTGAGAGGAATTCCGCCATGGCTCGCGTGACAGTCGAGGATTGCGTCGACAAGGTGCCAAACCGCTTCGAGCTGGTGATGATGGCCGCTCACCGCGCCCGCACGGTGTCATCCGGGGCGCCGATCCTGGTCGAGCGCGAAAACGACAAAAACCCTGTCGTGGCGCTGCGTGAAATCGCTGACAAGGTTCTCGATCCCCAGGAACTGCTAGAAGACGCCATCGAAAGCCAGCAGCGTCACATCGAAGTCGACGAGCCCGAGGAGGACAACATGCCCGCCCTCATGGCCGCGCCCGATGGCCCTGTCGCCGCACCCGTGGACGACCTCGACGAGGAAAAACTGCTGCGCGCCTTGATGGCCGACCAGGGCAAGTGAGCCCCCTCACATGAGCGCTGTGGTGCAGGGCCCACCGGGCGGCCCTGCCCCTCCCCGCCAGGCCCGACAAACCGCCAAGGCCCAGCCGTGATCCGGCAATACGAACTCGT
>JBCDHK010000023.1:0-20815 GCA_038750185.1 Pseudomonadota bacterium | reverse complement strand
GGGCCGCCGCCGGGACCGCCAGGGCTGCCGGGGCCGCCACCGCCGCCGATGGGCAGACAATCGGGGTTGCCCGGGGGCGTCAGGCCGTGCCAGCCGGGCTTGGTGATGCCGACCCCCGGATCGGTGGTCACGGTCTTGCCGTCCTCGGAGACCGTCGCCGTGCCCTCGATCACCAGCCGACCGGTGGTGTGATCGAAGGACAGAATGTTGAGCTTGGAGCCAGCCGGCGCGTCAAACACATTGGGCAGGGTCAGCTCAGCCGGCGTGGTGAAGGCCTCGGCCCCCGGCGCCTGAATGGTCAGATCGAAGGTGTGCTGCAACAGGCCCGTCGGCAGCATATCAGCCACCAGTTCGGGCGGCACCGTCGAGATACCGACCTGGGCGCTCTCGGCGACATTGCCCTGGGCATCGACCGCCGTGCCGGGCTGGACGGTGAGCTTGATCGCCTGGCGCTCTTCCTCGGTCAGATCGGTTGCGGCCACCGCCGGCACCCCGACCTCGGTCGCCTCGGTCATGGAGATGTCGGCAAGGATCTCGTTGGCGACGATGGGCAGATAGGTCTCGGGGCGGTCGGCGCGCTCCAGGCGCTCCTCGACCGGGCCCATCGAACCCATCAGCGTGTTGTCGACACCGGCGCGGATGGTCAGATCCATGACCATCTCGGGATAAAAGCCGTCAGGCGGCGGATTGTCGGCAGTGCGCCCGTCCACAGCCACCTTGACGTTGCCCACGGGCACGTTCTCCAGGCGGAACTCGCCGTTCTCATCGGTGACGGTGATCAGATCGGGACGCCCGAGCACGCGCACTTCGGCGCCCTCGATGGGGAAGAAGAACACGTCGTCCTCGGTGAGCGCGCGCCCGTCGGGGCCGGCGCCGAAGTCGTCGTCGGTCATCGGGCGCATGTCGGGGCCGGGGCCGACGATCTTGCCGACGATGGCCGTGCCCGGGGTCGAGACGGTGGAGACGGTGGTGTAGCCGGTCTCGAACACGCCACCTTCATCACCGTCGAAATCGCCGTCGAGGAGCTGCCCATCGGGGGTGGCGATGGTGGTGCCGTCCACGGTCAGGCTGATCTCGGTGCCGCCGGGGACGACGTCCTCGAAGAACATGAACGCCTTGCGCCCATCCTCGGAGACGCGGATCTGAGCGGGCAGCTTGTTGCCTTCGCTGTCGGAGGCGAAGAAGCTGTCGTTGGTCACGGTCGCCGGATCGACGGCGCGGGTGAACTCGACCTCGGGGCGGAAGGTGACGCCGATCTCGGTCATGCCGTCGAGCGGCGTGATGCGCGCGACCTCCAGAGGCGCGGCCTCGGCGATCTCGAAGTCGATGGTCTCGATGGTCTCGTTGCCAGCACGATCGCGCGCGCGCAGGGTGAGGACGTGATCGCCCACCGCCACATCACCGAGGTCGAGCCCGAAGTCGACACCGCCCGTGCTGGTCAGCGGCACCATGATCTCCTGGCCGCCGTCGATGGCATAGCCGAACATGACAATCGGCGAGCCGGTGCCGTCGACGTTGCCGGTCAGGCGCGCGCCCTGGACCAGATCGACAGTGCCGTCCTCAGCGGCGGCGATGGCCTCGGGCGAGAGGTCTCCGGTCAGCGTGATGGCCGGCGCGGTGCTGTCGCGCTCGACGGTCACGGCAAAGGCGGCACTGTCGTTGCCTGCACCGTCGCTGGCTACGAAGGACAGCTCGAAGGTGCCATCGGCACTCGGATCAAAGGCAAAGTCGAAGGTGCCGTCGTCCTCCAGCGTCACCGCCTGGGGGGCTGCGCCATCGACGCTCACCGTCAGCGCATCCGGGCCGGAGAGCGCATCGAGCACCACCCCGACGATATCGGTCGCCCCCGTGGCCGAGCGCACCGGCAGGCCGTCGATCACCAGGCGGGGCGCGATCACATCGGTGGTCGAATTGAAGGCGGCGATGGCGTTTTCGGCCACGGCACGCCCGACATCGAGCCCCTCCTCATTGGAGAAGCGGTAGTGGATGCCGCCAAAGAGACGGCTGTCGGCGTTTTCCTGCGCCGCCGCATCGAAGGTGTCGTAGGTCCGCGTCACGCCGTCGAGGCCGAGCGAAGAAGTCTCGAACGTGACATCGCCGTAGAGGAGTTCCAGCACTTCAGCAGCGGCCCCCGAGACCGCGCCGTGCCCCGAGACGTAATCGGGGTGGGCTGGGTCGATCAGGAAGGGCTCGAAGTCGGGGTCGATCTCGGTCAACGGGTTGCCGTCGATATCGGCATCAGCGTTGGCGCTGGAGGGGCGCCAGAAGGCATATTCGAACTTGGCGTCCCAGGCCGCGATGATACTGTCGGCGATGGCGACGTTGAGGAGCGCCAGCGAGCGGGCGTTTTCGGCCGAACTGGCGCCGGTGTCGCCGGCCACGGTGAGCGCGATGTCGTTCCAGCGCCCGGGCGTGGTATAGGTGCCGCCGCCGTCCTGCCAAAAGCGCGCGGTCTCGGTCTGCTGGGCGGTGCGGGTGGTGCTGTCGGCCGCACCCAGATCGATCACCTCGGCCAGCGCCGCGGCAAACTCGGGCGAGGCGATGTCGAGTGGCGCCTCGGGGCGGAACTGATCGGGCGAGGACATCGCCCACGGATCCACATCGGCATATTGCGGCGTGACGGCCAGCGCAAAGGCGGGCGCGGTCGGGCGCCAGACGCCGATGTCGTCCGAGCCCGGAAACTGCACAAACTCGTCCGCACCGTCGTTCTCGCGCGCGGTCAGCACCTGGGCTGCCACCGATTGGCCGAGCGCGATGCCGGCGTTCTCGCTCGCGCCATCGGCAATGGCATCGAGGACCGCCGCCAGTTCGGCGTCGAGACGGCCCTGCTGCATCGGGTAGGTGTCGCTCAGGATCGCATGCGAGGCGGTGGCCACGGCAGCCGCGAGCGAGGCCCCCGCCGGCGCATCGGCGGCGACCAGGAAGGGCGCGCTGTCGTCGATGGCGGCGACCACGTCATACATCGCCACCGCATTGAGCGCGAGCACGCGCGAGGCGTTGGTGTCGTTGGTGGCATCGGCGGCGATGCTGTCGAGGGCAATCTGCTGCCAGAGCAGCACCGGATCGGCGTCGCCGGTGCTGGCCAGACCGGTGATCTCCAGCGTCGAGGTGACTGAATTGCCGGCGCGGTCGGTGATGGTCAGCTCGATCTCGTTCAGCCCCTCGGCGACCGAGACGTTGGAGAGCGTGAAGCGCCCGCCCCCGCCCGCCACGGTGCCCGCAGGCGCGCCGGTGACCTCGATGCCCGCACCCGCCTCGGCCTCGCCCACCAGCGAGACCACGCGGAAGGCAGTTTGGCTGTCGCCCGGCGTGCCGCTGTCGGAAGCCGCGCTGAGCTGCACCGAATCGAGGGTCGGCGCGGCGCTGTCGAGCGTGAGTGCCAGACTTTGGGTGGTGGTGAGGCCGCCGTCGTCGGTGGCGCGCACGGTGAGTTCGACCACGCCATCGGAGAGCGTACTGCCGAGGGCCGTCTCCAGTTCGGCCTGGGTCAGGGCAAAGCTGCCGTCGGTTTGCAGGAAAGCGCTAATGTCGACAAAGGTCGTGCCGTCGAGCGAGACCTCCAACAGATCGACCGAGCCGTCGTCGCTGGCCGTGCCCGAGATCGCTGCATCGGCGGTGATGGTGTCGGTGTCGAGCCCGCCGGTGTCGTTGGCAAGCGCCAGAGCTAATTCGGGCGGGATCGCCGTGGCGCTGGACGTGAACGAGAAATCGGCAGCCGTGAGGCCGCCGACCGCGGTGACACCCTCAAACAGCAGGAAGCGTCCGCCGCCGAGCGCGGCGGCAAGCCCGGCGGGCAGTTGCTGGAAGGTGAGATCGCCAAAGGCGGTTAGGGTGGCGAAATCGACTAGCTCGATGGTGTCGATGCCAGCCTGATAATCGACGATCACATCGGTGACGAAACCGGGGGCTTCCTCACCATCGATCAGGCGGAAGACGTCGGCGCCCGTGCCGCCCTCATAGCGGTCGGCCCCCTCGCCGCCTTCGAGCGTGTCGGCACCCGCCCCGCCCAGCATCAGATCGGCGCCGTCGCCGCCTGCGATGAGATCGGCGCCGTCGCCAGTGACGATGGCATCGGCCCCCGCGCCGCCACTGACCTGCTCGGCGGCTGCGCCAGAACCGATGTAGCGGTCATTGGCATCGGTCAGCGAGAAGGGCGCCGTCGTGGTGGCCAGCGCAATGCCGTCGGTCTCAAAAGTGAAATCGGCCGCGCTCAGATCGCCGGAGGCGTTGACCCCCTCGAACACGATAAAGCGCCCGCCCGGCAGTTGCAGCGCCGGGCCCTGGGGGAGGACATCGGTAAAGGTGAGATCGGCAAAAGCCGCAATGCCGGTAAAGCCCGACAGGCGCACCGTGTCGATGCCGATTTGGAAGTCGGTGATGGTGTCGAAGACCGGCTGGCCGGTGGCCGGGTCGTCCTCACCGTCAAAGGCGAAGACATCCGGCCCGATGCCGCCGGTCAACTGGTCAGGGCCTGCACCGCCGATCAGGGTGTCGGCACCGGCGCCGCCCAGGATCACATCCGCGCCCGCACCGCCGTCGACGATATCGGCCCCACCCGAACTGACGATGGCATCGGCGCCGTCTTGGCCCGCGATGCGGTTGGGGCCGTCATCATCGGTGATGAAACGCTCGTTGGTGGCGCTGAGCACCACCTGGGCCTCGGCGATGGCCTGGATGGCATCGAGAGCCTCGGGAGCTGGCTCCAGCGGGGAGGCCGATGGGGTCTCGGGCACGATTACGGGCGCGGGCAGGCCGCCGGCTTCAAGCAGGAGTGCATCGAGTGTGGCCTGCGCTTCGGGCACGGCCGCGATCCAGACCTTGTAGCCGGCTTCCAGCGCCACCACCTCGCGCGCGGCGGCGAAGGTATCGCTTTCGGCCTCGGCCTCGCTGCTGGAGACGACTGTCGAGAGCGCCTCCTCCATGGCAGTCGCCGCCGTGCGGCGCGCCTCTTCGAGCACCCCCGGATCGATGTCTTGCTCGGCGAGCAGGAGCGAGACGCGGTCGGTCCACAGAGCGAAGGCGGTCAGCGAAGCAGCAGAAGTCACGGCTATTCCCCCAGGTGAAGAATCCTCGACCGTATCTTCGCTGATTTCTGTCAATGAGTGCAAACGTAAGTTTGTATTGACACTCAGAATCGCTTGCGAGAAATTGTCACAAGTCGTATCAAAAAAGATTTACTTGTATGCGCTCAAAATACCAATATAGCCTCATCTGAATATTCAGATAAGACTGGGCAATTTGTCTCGCAGTAGCTGCGTGCCATCGCAGCGGCCACTAGTATTACTTGCTGTTTGCTATCGACACCCAGATTCAGTAGCTATTTGCACTTTTCCACCCTGTGAAACTCCGTGCAGCATTGGCAGACAATCGCCTAACGCGCAAGCGCTGTGCCGATCTGCTGAGCGTTTTTTTGCGAAAATTTCATGGACAAGTCGCCGCAACGCTCTAGGCACTCGCGCGTGGCATCTGTTAGCTTACTATGGTGGGGAGCGACGCGCAGTTCAGCGGAAATCGCTGGTCCATTACGCAAAGTCATCCTAACTCCGGGGGCCCGCTCATGGCGACTTTCAATGTCTTCTCCTACCTCGTCCCGGGCGGCGAGATCGACAATGTGATCTTGAGTGGCCTGCTCGGGTTCGACGAGTCCTTGCCCCTAGAAGCCGCCGACGTGCGCCTCGTCACCCTCGAAGACGAGGACGACATCCTGAGCGCAGGCGGCGATCCGGCACTCAACAACGTCACCATCGGCGCCGGGCTGCCCGATCCGATCTCGGACGTCGAATTCCTCACCCTGACCCGCGATGTGGGCGGCGCCGAGGAGAGCTTCCTGGTCGCGCGCATCCTGCGCCCCAACACCGCGCTCGATATCCTGGTGCCCGTCGATGTGGACGGCGCCACCATCACCAGCGCCCTGCCTGCGGGCGACTTCGAGGTCGCCACCGCCGAGGCGCCCACCGGCAACATCGCCCTCGCCAACGCCGAGATCGCCGCCGTCGATGACAGTGCGACCACCACCGAGAACGCCCCCGTCACCGTCTCGGTGCTCGGCAATGACACCGATCTCGGCCAGACCCTCACCATCACCACCGTGAGCCAGCCCGGCGCGGGTGGTACCGCGACCACCGACGGCACCACCGTCAGCTTCGATCCGGGCACCGACTTCGACACGCTGGCCGGTGGCGAGAGCGCCAACGTCGATATTCAGTACACCGCCACCGACGGCACCACCTCCTCGACGGCGACCCTGAGCGTCACCATCACCGGCGAGAATGATGCGCCAGTGGTCCAGCCCGATACGCTGAGCGTCAATCGCGGCGGCACGGCAGTGCTCGATGTGCTCGACAACGACAGCGATCCGGATGCCAATGACACCCTGACCGTCACCGCGGTCAGCGCCTCTTCGGTGGGCACGGTCGAGCTGGTCAACGGCGAGGTGCGCCTGACCACCGCGCCCGATCAGGCGCTTGGCAGCTTTGCCGATGCCTTCACCTACACGGTGAGCGATGGCACGGTGGAGCAGACCGTGGCGGTGACGCTGACCATCGACGACGTGCCGGATGCCCCCGTCGCCACCGACGACGCCGACGGCACCGACGAGGACACCGATCTCACGCTGGATCTGCTCGGCAACGACACCGATGCCGATGGCGATGCACTCTCGATCCAGTCCGTGGCCCAACCGGCACGCGGCTCGGTAGCCGTGGTCATGGGGCAGGCGGTGTTTAGCCCCGGCAGTGATTTCGACAGCCTGGCCGCGGGTGAGAGCACGACCGAGACCTTCACCTACACCGTGGTCGACGACAGCGCCTCGACGCTGACCGACCAGGCCACGGTGACGGTGACCATCAACGGCGCCAACGACGCCCCCGTGGCCGTCGACGATACGCTGAGCTTCGACCGCGGCGGCAGCGTGGCCATCGACGTGCTGGCCAACGACAGCGACCCCGATGCCAGCGACACGCTGAGCCTGACCGAGGTCACCTCGACCGTGGGCACCGTGGCCATCGTCAACGGCCAGATCGAGCTGACCACCGCCCCCGATCAGGCGCTCGGCAGCTTTGCCGATGCGATCACCTATACCGTCTCGGACGGCACCGAGAGCGTCACGGCCACAGTCTCGCTCACCATTACCGACATGGCCGATGCGCCCGAGGTCAACAACGACAACGCCGCCACCGACCAGGACACCACCGTCACCATCGACGTGCTGGCCAACGACACCGATGCCGATATCGGCCAGACGGTCTCGATCCAGTCGGTAAGCCAGCCCGCGCGCGGCTCGGTCGTCATCGAGAACGGGCAGATCGTGTTTGATCCGGGCGATGATTTCGACGACCTCGCCGAGGGCGTCGTCTCCACCGAGACCTTCACCTACATCGGCGTCGATGACAGCCCCGAGACGCTGACCGATCAGGGCACGGTCACGGTCTCGGTCACCGGCGTGAACGATGCGCCCGTCGCTGTCGATGACACCGCGACCACTACTGAGGACTCGGGGATCGTCGTCGACGTGCTCGGCAATGACAGCGATGTCGATGGGGGCGACACGCTCACCGTGTCCGAGATCACCCAGCCCGCCAACGGCCTGGCGGTCCTTGATGGTGGCACGCTCACCTTCGATCCCGATGGCGCCTTTGAGAACCTCGGCACCGGCGACAGCGCCACCGAGACCTTCACCTACACCGTCTCCGATGGCGCGCTCACCTCGACAGCCACCGCCACCGTGACCATCCAAGGCGTCAACGACGCCCCCACCGTCGCCGCGCCGCTGACGCTTACTGTCACCGAGGAGGACGGCGTCGAAACCCTCGATCTGCTCACCGGCGCCGAAGACGTCGACGACAATACCACCCTCTCCATCGCCGGCTTCACGCTGGTCTCGGGCGAGGACCGCGGCGTCAGCGTGCAGGACACCACCCTGACGCTGGAGGCGATGGACTTCAACGCCCTCGCCGCCGGAGAGACCGCGGTCAGCCGCTACAGCTTCGAGGTGGTCGATGACGACGGCGGCGCCACCGCACAGACGGTCGAGATCACCGTCACCGGCGTCAACGACGTCCCCGTGCTCACCGACGACGTCTTCGCGCGCACCGGCCTTGCCCCGGTCACCGGCGACCTGTTCGCGGACAACGGCAACGGCCCCGACTTCGACCTCGACACCTCGGACACGCTGAGCATCACCGACATCGCTGGGGGCGGCCTGACCAACGTCGCCCTGCCCTCGGGCGCCAGCGTGAGCGCCCAGGCCGGCGGCGGTTTCACCTACGATCCGGACTCGGCTTTCGACAATGCAGCCCCGGGCACGGTGGTCACCGACAGCTTCACCTACACCGCCTCGGACGGCATCGAGAGCGTGACGGCCACAGCCAGCTTTGCCTTCACCATCGAGGGCGGCACGCCGGGCGACGACAGCTTCGAGTTCGACTTCGCCCGCCCGCGCACCGTCGACGGCGCCGGGGGCACGGACACGCTGACGGTGGCGGTCAGGCTCGATTCGGTCGAGTTCGAGCCCGACGACGGCGGCTTCGAGCTCCAGCCCACGCTCGGCTTTGCGCTGGTGTTGGTCTCGATCGAGCGGGTGGAGTTTGACGACGCCACGGTGGTGCTGGCCGACAGCGCCACGCTGGAGACGCTGGAGTTGCTCTATCTGATCGCCTTTGAGCGCGGCGCGGATGTGCGCGGGCGCAGCTTCTGGAACGGCGCGCTCGATGAGGACGCGATCGCGCTCACCGAGCTTGGCGATGCGTTCGTGCTGGCGGGCGAGTTTGGCGACAGCCAGGGCACCGATCTGAGCGACGAGGCGTTTGTGCAACTGGTCTATCTCAACGCCACCGGGCGCGCAGCAGACGAGGCGGGGCTGGCGTTTTGGGTCGAAGAGGGCCTGGGTGCGGCGGGCTTCGACCGCGGCGATCTGCTGCTTGCCTTTGCGCTTTCCGAGGAGGCGGCGGCGTTCTACGAGGACGAGATCGACGACGGCCAGTATATCCTGGCCTGAGGGAGGCTAAAGCGATTTCAAGGGAGGTGGAAACACCGACCGGCTCGGAAATCGCTGTAAAATACCAGTCTACAGCATTGCGTGCGACCCAACGTTTGCGCGCCATGCTGTAGGGCTGCCACGCTCTCGGCGGGCGCGGCAGCCTTTATTGATCGACAAACGCTGTTCGCAGGAGATTACTCCTCCTCAGGGGCCAGTTGCTCGGCGACGGTCGAGGACACATCGCTGTAGAGCAGGGCGATCTGGTCGCGCAGCCCATCGATGGCGACCACATAATTGGTCAGCGCTGGGCCTGCTTCGGGGTTTTGGGCGCTGATCTCAGGTGCAAAGGCATAAAGCCCCGTCAGCACCCCCGCCACCAGGGCCACCAGCGTCAGGCCGCTGTAGCCCGCACCCTTGGCGCGCTTTTCCTCTTCCTCGCGCTGACGGGTGCGGCGTTCGTGGCGCTTGGAGAGGCGGTTGCGCACGTCTTCGCCGTCGGGCTCATCGCGCCGGCGCGAGCGTGCGGGCTTGGCGGTGGCGACGCGCTCGCGCAGGAGACCGTCGTCGTCGTCCTCACTGGCCCGCCGGCGCGGATCGCGCCCGCTCTCGCGCACAGGCGCGGTGCGCTCATTCCAACGCTCCGCCGCATAGCCGCGCTCGTCCTCAGCCGGGGCGCCGCGGCGGCGCTCGGTGCTCTGGACTTCGTCGAGCATCTGGCGGAACTCGGCCATCTTGCGCTCGCGCTCGCCATCGCCGCCGCTCTCGGGCGCGGCCCGCGCGGGCTGGGGCGCATAGTCGGCCGGCTCCATCGGCGGCGGTGTCAGCGGCAGCGGCGACGGCGGCTTGGCCAGCCAGACATGCCCACACACCGAACACGTGACATGGCGCCCGTCCGCTCCGAGCGACTCGATCGGCACCTGATAACGAGCACCACAGTTCGGACAAATGATCTCGACCAGCACTGGCTTCTCCCCTTGAGCGCAAACCCCTCTGGCAAAGCCTTATAGGGCGCGCTAGACCTGACGCCAAGGGCGCGGCCCAGCTTCAAGACCCGTAAAGCGTGTTCTTGTCTTACACAAGACACGTTCCGCGGTGCCCGCCCGAAACACGGCCAAAACCACGCTACCACAGCCATCCCGCGCATGGAGGACACCGTGGTTCGTCTCGAAAACGTCAGTTTCGGCTATGGCAGCGCGCGCACGCTGAGCGAGTTGAATGCGACACTGGCGCCAGGCTCGTTTCATTTTCTGACCGGACCCTCGGGCGCGGGCAAGACCACGGTGTTGCGTCTGCTCTATCTCGAACGCCAGCCCGCGTCGGGGCGGCTGACGCTGTTCGAGGCCGATCCTGCCACGCTGGAGCCTGCGGCGCTGGCGCGGCTCAGACGCCGCATCGGCGTTGTGTTCCAAGATTTCCGCCTGCTCGATCACATGAGTGTGGCCGAAAACCTCGCTCTGCCGCTGCGCGTGGCGGGACGGCGGGTTGCCGATCATCGCACCGACATCGAGGAACTGATCGCCTGGGTCGGCCTGCACGGGCGCGAGAGCGCACTGCCCCACGAGCTGTCCGCCGGCGAGAAGCAGCGCGCCGCCATCGCGCGCGCCGTGGTCAACGCGCCCGATCTGATCCTGGCCGACGAGCCCACGGGCAATGTCGATCCCGAGATGGGCGCGCGCATCCTCAAGCTGCTCATCGAGTTGCATCGCCTTGGCAAGACCGTGGTCGTCGCCACCCACGATCTCGGCCTGATCCGTGCCGCACGCGGTGAGGTGAGCACGCGCATTCTGCGTCTGGCCGATGGGCAACTGGTCCAGGGAGCGGCGGAGCTTTGAGGTGGCTGTTCTCCAGCACACGCGCCGAGGCTGAGGGGCCGCCCATCGTCCCGCTTGGCGGCTGGTCGGCGCCGTTGGTCACACTCACCGCAGCCGCGATGGCGTTTCTGGCCGTGCTCGCACTGGCCGGCGGCCTGGCGGCTGGGCGCCTGGCCGAGGCTTGGCGCGGTGATCGGGCCGGGCTCGCCACAGTCCAGATCAGCGCGCCGCGCGAGCGTCTGGAGGCGCGCATCGAGCGCACGCTGGCCGTGTTGCGCACCACGCCCGGCATCACCGATGTTCGCGTGTTGAGCGAGACCGAGCACGAGGCGCTGCTCGCCCCCTGGCTCGGGGCCACCATCGATCTCTCGGCCCTGCCCGCCCCGCGTCTGATCGAGGTCGCGCTGGAGGGCGCTGGCCCCGATGCCGCCCGCCTCAACGACCGTCTGGAGCGTAGCGTCGGCGGCGCCGTCTACGACGACCACGGCGCCTGGCGGGTGCCGCTGGTGGCCGCCGCAGCACGCCTTGAGGTGCTGGCTTGGTCGGCGGTGGCCCTCATCATCGCGGCGGCGGCGGCCATGGTGGCACTGACGGCGCGGGCCTCGCTCTCGGCCAATCTGGAGACGGTGCGCATCGTCCGCCTGATCGGCGCCGAAGACGGTGTCATCGCCCGCGCCGTCGAGACGCGCCTGGCACTTAGGGGCTTGGCGGGCGGCGTGCTTGGCACTGGCGCGGCGGCGCTGGCCTTTGCTTTGGTGCCTGAGGCGCCTGCCGGCGTTGGGCTTGCGCTAATGGCGCCGCTGCCGGTCTGGGTTGGCGTGCTCGCGGCAGTGCCGCTGGTCAGCGGGCTGATCGCTTGGGTGACGGCGCGGGCTTCGGTGCGCCTCGTGCTGGCACGGATGGTTTAACGCGTGTTGGCGCGGATGGTTTAGGCGAGCTTCCATGATCAATTCGGCCCTGTTCGTCGTGCTCTCTTACGCGCTCATGGGTGCCATGGGTGTGATCGGCGCACCGCTGCTAATGCGCGAGGCGTGGACGCGGGCTTGGATGAAGCTCTATATCCGTCTCGCCTTTGGGCTGGCGCGCGCCCTCGTCGGCTTGCGTGTCGAGGTGCGCGGCACGGTGCCGATGGGGCGGGTGCTGATCGCGGCCAAACACCAATCATTGCTCGATGTGCTCGCCCTCTACCGCGCCCTGCCCGAAGCCCGCTTCGTGATGAAACGCGAGTTGCTCTGGACGCCGGTCTTTGGGCTGTTTGCGCGCCGCACCGGCGCCGTGCCCATCGACCGCCGCCCCGGCAGCGGTGCGGTGCGCCAGCTAGTGACAGCCTTTGGCGAGGTCGGCGGCCAGGCGGTGATCTACCCCCAGGGCACGCGCGTCGCACCCGGCGTAGACGCGCCCTACAAACGCGGCGCGGTGGCGCTTTATGAGGCGCTCGGCCTGCCCGTGGTGCTGGTGGCGACCAACGCCGGCCACTACTGGCCCCGCCGCGGTGTGCGCCGCTATCCGGGGACGGCGGTGATCGAGTTCCTACCCGAGCCGATCCCGCCGGGCGGCGATCCCGCAGCGGTAGGCGAGACGCTGCGCACCCGCATCGAGGCCGCGAGTGCGCGTCTGTCCCAAGAGGCGGCCACTGAGGGCCGCCCCCCACCTTAGGCGCCCGCCGCTCACTCAGCCGGGCTGGTGTAGGATGGCGTCTCGCGCTCGCCGCGCTTGCCCTCGGGGAAGGGCGCGCCCCAGACCATGCGCCGCAGCAGGCCGTCCTTGTCGATGTACTGGTGCTTGAGTGCGGCCCCCGTGTGCATCAGCAACAGCCCCGAGAGCGCAATCGCCGACCAGAAGTGCACCGCCTTCAGCGCCTCATCCAGCACTTTGGAGCCCGGCTGGAACGGATCGGGCAGCGCGAACAGCGTGCCGTTGCTCCAGCCAAACCAACCCGCCACCGCCTTACCCCATTCGGCGCCGAGCATGTACTCCAGCTTGATCTCGTTCTTGACCTGGAAATAGGCGCCAGCGTCGTTCAAAGGCGAGGCCGAGGCCATCAGCCAGCCGCTCACCGGCAGCGCGATCATCAGCACGTAAAGCGCGATGTGCGAGGCGCGCGAGGCGGTGCGCTGCCAGGACGCCATGGCCGGTTCGGCAGGCGTGGGATTGATCAGGCGCCAAGCGATGCGCAACATGCCGAGCGCAAACACTAAAAACCCGAAGTTCTTGTGGCTTTGCGTGAGTTGGAAGCGCTGGATCAGGTCGTCGCCGACCACGCGCACCATGTAGAAGCCGACGATGAGCTGGCCGAGTATCAGCAGCGCCACCGACCAGTGAAAGGCGCGGGCCATCCAGCCCCAGCCCTCGCGGGTGTTCTTGAGTGCCATCGGTCGTCTCTCTCCTTGCTGCGGCCCGTCACAAGCCGTTGGCGTTTGTCGTCTTTGCGATCAGCCACCGCGCCGGGCGGCCAGATCGAAGTGCACCGAGACCTCCGCGCCGATCTCGACCAGGATGTCGCTGAGCCCGACGCCAAGGCCAAAGGCGGTGCGATCGAGGCTGAGGGTGCCTTGGGCGCGCGCGCCCTCGGTCCCGGTCACCAAGCGCATGGGCGAGACCAGACGTTCGGTGCGCCCGAGCAGCGTGATCTCGCCCACCGCCTCGAAACGCGCGCCGCCGAGCGGCTCAAGTGCCAGCAAACGGTAGGCGACCACGGGATGGTTCTTGCTGTCGAACCACTCCGCCGAGGTGGCATAGGCGCTGACCAACAGATTGCCGAGATCGATACTGCGGCTCTCGATGGCCAGCTCCAACTGCGCCGCATCAGGCGCGGCGGCATCGAAGCGCCCCTGGCCCGAGAAGCGCTCGAACACCCCCTCGCGGGTCTTGCCGTCGATCAGATACTCAAAACGGATCTGCGAGGCCTCGGGCACGACAGTCCACTGCGGCAGGGCGTCGGTGGCATGGGCTGGGCCGGCCAGCCCTAGGAGGCCGGCCAACACCAGGACAAGGGCGCGCGCACGCATCCTCAGCTCGACGCCGGGCTCATCTCCAGCGAAATCGTCACCGGGATCTCGGTGCCGACGGCGGGAGCGGCGTAATTGATGCCAAAGTCGGTGCGGTCGATGACGCCGGTGATGTCGAAGCCGGCGATGGTCTTGGAGGGATCGAAGGGTGAGGGGCCGATCTTGTTGAGCGTGGCCTCGAACACCATGGGGCGGGTCTCGCCGCGGATGGTCAGATCGCCCTCGATCTTGGCGGTCTCGCCGCCGGCGGGGGTGATCTTGGTCGAGACGAACACGATCTCGGGGTACTCTTCGACGTGGAGGAAATCGGCGTCGCGGATGTGCTTGTCGCGGGCGGGCCAGAAGGTGTTGACGCTGGCGGCCTGGATCACAAAGCGCACGCTGCTGTCCTCGACCGCCTCTGGATCAAAGCTGATCTCGGCGTCGAACTCCTGGAACACGCCCTTGGTGCTGGAAAAGCCCAGGTGATCGACGGTGAAGGAGATCACGGCGTGGCTCTTGTCGAGCACGTAGGGCTCGGCGCTGGCGGGGGCGCTGGCCAAGGCCAGGGCGGTGGCGGCGGCGAAATGGATCGTGCGCATGGGGTTCTGTCTCCGGTCGGGTCGATGTCTGGTTAGTGATCCGGGGCGGCCATTTGGCTTTGCCTTGGAGAGACAATTAGGGCTGGGGGACTGCGGACAAATGTCGCAGCCCAGAAAGTTTCATTGCGTAATCGTGAAGGATCGCGGGAGCTTGGCCTGTATTTTCCGACGGCCCACCGCGCGCCCTGCCCCCTTGGACAGGCGCGTTCAGTTCGCCAGGAGCGCCTCTAAGCGCCGCCGCGCGATGCGCTCGACCTCACCACAGGCGGTGGCGAACTCCTGCGTGCGATCGTGCTGGAGGCGGGTCTCGAAGGCGGCCAGGATGGCGTGCTTGTCGAGGCCCTTGACCGCCAGGATGAAGGGAAACCCAAAGCGCTCGGTGTAGGCGGCGTTGAGGCTCTGAAAGCGTGTGCGCTCGGCCGCATCGAGGGTATCGAGCCCGGCACTGGCCTGCTCGGCGGCACTCTCTGCGCCGAGGGCACCTTGCTCGGCCAAGCGCCCAGCCAGATCGGGATGCGCGCGCAAGACGCCAAGGCGCTCGACATCGGAGGCTAGGCGAAACTGGGTGCGCAGCGCCGCATGAAGCCCAAGCGCGGTGTCGTTGGCCGGGCCAAGACCCGCCTCATAGGCACGCTCGGCAATCCAGGGCGAATGCTCGAACACCCCTCCAAACTGCGCGAGGAAAGCCTCCCTGGCCAGGGCGGAGGGACGTGCGCGCGCCTCCGGCGGGTGGTGGGCGTGCCAGTGTTCGGCGATCTGCAGGCGCGTGGCAAACCAGACGCCCTCCTGCGCGCGGGCGTGCTCCAAAAAGCGCGCCAGCGCCAAGGCGCGCCCGGGGCGCCCGACCAAGCGGCAATGCAGCCCGACGCTCATCATCTTGGGCGCACCGGCCACACCCTCGGCATAGAGCATGTCAAAGCTGTCGCGCAGATAGGCGAAGAACTGATCGCCCGCATTGAAACCCTGCGGCGTGGCAAAGCGCATATCGTTGGCATCGAGGGTGTAGGGCACGATCAGTTGATGCCCGCCCGGATGGGCGTGCCAATAGGGCAGCTCGTCGGCATAGCTGTCGGCCAGATAGGCGAAGTCGCCCCGCTCAGCCGCCAGCGCCACCGTGTTCATCGAACACCGCCCGGTGTACCAGCCCCTAGGCGCGGCGCCGGTGACGGCGGTGTGCAGCGCCACGGCAGCCTCCATCTCGGCGCGCTCGGCCTCTGGGGTGTGGTCTTTGTACTCGATCCACTTGAGCGCGTGCGAGGCGATCTCCCAGCCGGCCTCGTGCATGGCCGCGACCTGCTCGGGCGCGCGCGCCAAGGCAGAGGCCACGCCGAACACCGTCACCGGCACCTCGGACAGCAGGCGATGCAGACGCCAAAACCCGGCCCTGGCGCCATATTCGTAGATCGTCTCCATGTTCCAGTGGCGCTGGCCCGGCCAGGGTGCGGCGCCCACGATCTCAGAGAGAAACGCCTCGGAGGCCGCATCGCCGTGGAGCAGGCAGTTCTCGCCGCCCTCTTCGTAGTTGAGCACGATCTGTACGGCGATGCGGGCACCCCCCGGCCAGCGCGGATCGGGATTGCTGCGGCCATAGCCACGCAGATCGCGGGGGTAGGGCATGGGCTGGCTCCGTGCTCGGGGGTTGGGCGCTTGAGGGGTGGGCTCTCGGGGGCTTGGCAGGCCCTTTGAGGGTTTCAGAGTGTCCTAGACATTCCCACAGCGGGCACCGCAAAGGCCAGCAAATCGTTAAAACGATATTATTTTCAGATTCATCTGGGGTGCTGGAAGGCTACAGCATCGCGCGCAAACATGGGCTTGGCGCCAATGCTGTAGACCATCACTTTGGTGGAGCTTGCAAGCCGGCCAATCACCGGCTTGCTTTAAGCTGCTCAGTAGACGTCGCGCTGGTAGCGGTGATCCTTCTTGAGCGCCTCGACGTAGACCTCGGCTGCGGTGTCGTCCATGTCGCCCCAGCGCGCCACGACGGCCTTGATCGCCTGGTCGACGTCGGCTGCCATGCGGCTGGCATCGCCGCAGACGTAGATCGCCGCCCCGGCTTCGAGCCACTCGAAGAAGGCCTCGCCCTCCTCTTCGATCAGGTGCTGGACATAGACCTTGCTGGCACCGTCACGCGACCAGGCCAGGCTGAGTTTGCCCAGCAAGCCACTCTCGGACCACCCCCTGATCTCGTCGTCGTAGAGGTAGTCGCAGGCGGCGTGCTGATCGCCGAAGAACAGCCAGTTTTTGCCCGTCGCCCCGCGCATCTCGCGCTCTTCGAGGAAGGCGCGAAACGGCGCGATGCCGGTGCCGGGGCCGATCATGATCAGCGGCACGGTATCGTCTGCGGGGATGTGGAAGTGGCCCGACTTCTGCACATAGACACCGACGCTGCCGCCCATGGGCAAGCGCGCACCGAGGTAGGTCGAGGCCACGCCTTTGCGCGGACTGCCGTTCAGATCGTAGTGCACTTCGCCCACCGTCAGATGGACCTCGCCGGGGTGCTTCTCAGGGCTCGACGAGATCGAATAGAGGCGCGGCTGGAGCGGGCGCAGTCCATCGACAAGTGCTTGCGGGCTCAGCCCCTCGATGCCGGCTTGGAGTACGTCGATCACCTGACACTCGGGCTCGATGGTGCAGCCCCAGGCCTCACCGGTCTTGGGGGTGACGGTGGTGAGGTCGAGCATCTTCAGGAGGGCTGCGCGCAATTTGGTCGGCGCACCCTTGAGCGTCACCGTCTCGTGGCCGGTAAAGCCGCAGGCGGTCAGGATCGCCGCCACCTCGGCGCCGTCGTTGATCGGCCAGAGACCGAGCGCATCGCCGACCTGATAGTCGAGATCGGGGCCGCCGCCGGCCAGCGAAATCTCGATGTGGTTGACGCGCTTGGCCGAACCCTCGCCGCTCAGGCAGCGCACATCCAGGATGGTGCCGAGGAAGGGGTGGTTCTTGTCGAACTCGGGCTTGGGCTCTTCATCGGCTGCGGCGGGCTGCTGGGCTGCGCCTGCCGCAGCGCTGAAGGCCTCGGCGGCAAACACCTCTGAGCGCCACGCCGCGTAGTCCTCGTCATAGGCCACATCACAGGGCACCATGGGCGCGACGCGGGTTGCGCCGAGCGCTGCCATGCGCTCGTCGATGTCGCGCGCGGCCTTGTTGAAGTGGGGGTAGCTGGTGTCGCCCAGGCCACAGACGCTGTAGTGCAGCGTGGCGGGCAGCTTGGGCGCGTCCTCGGCCATCAGCGCCTTGTGGAAGTTGACGGCGTTGTCGGTCGGCTCGCCCTCGCCGAAGGTGGCGGCGACGATCAAGAGATGGCGGACATCGGCCAGCGCCGCGGGGGTGGTCGTATCAAGCTCGGCGATCTTGGCGTCAAAGCCTTGGGTGGCGGCGAACTTGCGCAAGTCCTTGGACACCGATTCAGCCGTGCCCGACTGCGAGCCGAACAGGATGCTGAGCGCGGTGCCGGCTTCGGGCTCGGGCGGGGCGGATTTGGCGGCCGAGGCGATGGCATGCAGCCCGGTGAAGAGCCCGTTCAGCCAGCGGCGCTGGCCCTCGTCGAAGGGGGCGTCCTCGGGGATGAACTCGGGCACGTCGGGAGCATCGAAGGCCGTTTGCCCGGCAAGGGCCTCGGCCATGAGCTTGGCAAGGGTGGGATCGTGTTCGGTCATGGCTCTCTAGGGATTACGCAGCGATTTCCAAGGGTTCTAGCAGACTTCGCAACTCGGCGTCCGGGATCTGGCGCACAAAGGCCAGGAAGGTTTCGGAGCCGGCGCGGCGTTCGAGGTAGTTGGAGACCACCGCCTCGACGACGGTGTTGAGCTCGGTGACGGCAACGGGGCCGCAGAGCGGGCGCCCGACGCCCTTGTCGTGGTCACTGCCCCCGCCAAGGACGACGTGGTAGCCCTCCGAGCCATCGGCCAGCGTGGCGCCGACCAGGCCGATGTCGCCGATGTAGTGCTGGGCGCAGGAGTTGGGGCAGCCGGTCAGGTGGATATTGATCGGCTGATCGAGGGTAAAGCGCTCCTCCAGGTGGCGTACCAGCGCGGTGCCGTTTTCCTTAGTGTAGGAGAGCGCCAGTTTGCAGCCCGCTTTGCCGGTGCAAGCGACGGCGCCCGCCGCAAAAGCCGTGGCGCGGGTGCCGATGCCGACGCCGCCCAGCGCCTCCTCGACCGTGCCCACATCAGCCTCGGCCACATCGGGGATCAGGATGTTCTGCCACACGGTCATGCGCAGGTCGTTGGTGCCGTAGCGCTGGGCCAGACGCCCGATGGTGCGCATCTGCTCGATGGAGAGCCGCCCCATCTCCAGCGCAAGCCCGACATAACTCAGCCCGTCCTGGCGCTGGGGGTGGACGCCGATGTGGCCCTGACGATCAACGGGCGGGCGCGCCAGATCGTGCTCGCGCGCAAGCGGCGTCAGGCGAAAGCCCGCCTCCATCTCGTCGAGCTTTTCCTGGGTGCGCTCGATGAACCAATCGACGCCCTTGCTATCGAGCAGATACTTAAGCCGTGCCTTCTTGCGGTTGGTGCGATCGGCATGCTCGACAAAGACATAGAGCATAGCGGCGCCAGCGAGCACGCTTTGCTCGGGCGTGCAGATCATGCCCGTCTCGCGGGTCAGGTCCTTGTGGCCGCTGATGCCGCCGAGCCCGACGCGGCAGTAGATCCCGGGCTCGACCCCCGGCGCGCCCTCGCCGATCTCGACAGCCTGGAAGCAGATGTCGTTGCTATCACCCACGCAGGAGACGGTGCCGGCGTTATCGAACGAGATGTTGAACTTACGCGGCAGCGCGCGCAGCTCACGCGTATTGAGCACCAGATTGGAGAGCCTGCGCGTGTAGGGCGCCAGATCGATTAGCTCGGCCTTGTCAAAGCCCGCGGTGGGCGAGGCGGTCATGTTGCGCGCCGAATCCGCGCCCGAGCCATGGCAGGAAAGCCCGGCCTGGTTGAGCATCTCCATGACGTTGAGCACGTTTTTGGGCTCGATCTCACGGATCTGGATATTGCCGCGCGTCGTCACATGGGCATAGCCACCGGCGTATTTCTCAGCGATCTCGGCCAGGACCAGCATCTGATCGCCGCGCAGCCGGCAAGCGGGGGTGCGCAGGCGCACCATATAGCCGGGGCTGGTGGGCTCGACGTTGAAAAAGCCCAGGTGGCGCAGCAGGAACTGGTCAAGCCCCTTAGCGATCTCGTTTTGCGCGGTCCAGCGCTCCAGCCGGTCCCACATGTCCAGGGGGTGGAGTTTGTACTTGGCGATCTCCTCTTTACAGAGATCCTCCAGCGGCGTGCCGTGGACGTGTTCGGGCACCGCAGCGGCCCCGCCACCACCCGCGCCTTTGTGCAGTTCGAGTTTGCCCAATGCCCCGAGCAGGCAGGCGATTTGCTCTTCGGTGAAACCCCGTTGCCGGAATGCTCCATCCATGTTGGCTACCTCTCTCTCGCGATGGATTGCGCGGTGCGGCGCTTACCAGGCGTTGTACTTCAGGAACTTGCCCGACATTTCGATCTTGACCCGGTCGCCCTTTTCGTGGGGGACGCGGGTCAGCGTCATGTCGAAGTCGATGGCCGACATGATGCCGTCGCCGAATTCCTCGTGGATCAGTGCTTTGAGCGTCGGGCCGTAGACGCCGACGATCTCATAAAAGCGATAGATGCACGGGTCGGTCGGCACGGTCTGCGACCAGATCTTGGTTGGGCACTCGGCCAGGACTTCAGCGGCCTCGGCGGGCAGATCGAGGGCTGCGACCAGCGCCTCGGCCTTGTCGAGGGGAAAGGCGTTCATGCCCATGGCGGCGGAATGGGTGAAGACCGGCGACATGCCGATTTTCTCGGCGATCTCGGCCCAGCCGAGCTTGTGTTTCTTCTTGGCCACCAGGATCATCGCGGTGACGTCTTCTTTGGTGAGCAGTTCGGTCATTTCTGCGGCGTCTTTCATGGGTCAGGATCCTTGTGTTGCCAGGGTGAAGGCGAGGCCAAGGCAAAGCGCACCGAGCAGCGCCGAGACGGTTTGCCAAAAACGCACCGGGTGGCGCTCCATCAGGGGGCGTTGGTGCTTTTTGAGATACCGCAGGCTGGGGCGGCTCAGATCGACCTCGAATTCGGAGAGCGTGTCGTAGCGTTTGGCCGGGTCGGGGTGGACGGCACGGCGCAGCGCTTCGTCAAACCAGGGCGGCACGGTGGGGCCGGCGGGGGTGTAGCGCAGCGCCCGGCGCTCGCGCGGCGTGCGGATCTTGGCCACTTCGGCGCCGTAGGGCAGGCGCCCGGTCAGCATCTCATAGGCGATGACGCCGAGGGAGAACATGTCCGAGCGCCAACTGACTGCTTCACCGGTGAAGTACTCGGGCGCGGTGTACTGGAAGGTGCCGAGGATGTCGGGCGCGCCGTCCTGAGGGCCCAACTCCTGCACGCCCGCCACATAGGCCGAGCCGAAGTCGATCAGCGTCAGCCT